>NZ_ASZW01000189.1:7277-14071 GCF_000468215.1 Arthrobacter sp. CAL618
CCCGCCGTCATCTGTCAATCGCCACCGAGGGCCTCGACTCCGCAAACCGCTTTTTCGAGTCATCAGTCACCGGGATCCCCACGGGATTAATGGCTGCCGGACTCACCGAGGAGCAGGAAACGGCGATCACGCAGGTCCGCGAAGCCTGCCGGGCCGTCCTGTCGGACGCCAAAGGAGACGGACCGACCCCGGCAGACGGTGGCCGGCAGATGGCGAAGTCCCACGTCCTCGCCGTCTTCGAACTTTGCGAGCGGCTTCTGACGGCGACACCGGCCGGTGAGGTGCTCTGGGCCTCACGGCCAAGCACCTTCTCACCGGGCACCGGGTATTCACAGCCCGACGACGACGCACCCGCGACCATCAACATCGCGCCACTGTCCGTGGCCGGGAAGCTGCGGGAAGGCCTGTTCGCCGATCACACAGTGGTCCTGACCTCGGCAACGCTCGCCATCGGGGCCGAATTCGGTCCAGTCGCCGGTTCGCTCGGTCTCGCGGGCGCCTCGGCGCCGTCATGGACCGGCGTCGACGTCGGCAGCCCCTTCGACTACCCGAAGCAGGGCGTCCTGTATGTCGCGAAGGACCTTCCAAAGCCGGAGCGGGGCACCTCGCCTGAGCAGCTCGACGAACTGGAGGTCTTGCTGAAAGCATCGCGGGGTGGGGCGCTGGGACTTTTTTCCTCCCGCCGCGCGGCCGAAGACGCGGCCGAAGCACTGCGCCCTCGGGTCGACTTCGAAATCCTGTGCCAGGGCGAATCGTCAATGTCGGCGCTGGTCAAACAATTCTCGGATGAGCCGGACACGTGCCTCTTCGGCACCATGTCACTCTGGCAGGGCGTCGATGTGCCAGGCCGGTCGTGCCGGCTGGTGACCATCGACCGCATTCCCTTCCCGCGCCCTGACGACCCACTCATGACAGCTCGGACGAGAGCCGTAGCGAAAGCCGGTGGAAACGGTTTCATGAGTGTTTCGGCAACCCACGCGGCCGTCCGCCTCGCTCAGGGCGCCGGACGCCTCATCCGCGCAGCCGAAGACAAGGGGGTGGTGGCGATCCTCGATTCCAGGCTCGCCAACGCACGCTACGGATCATTCCTGCGTGCCGCGCTGCCGCCTTTTTGGTCCACCACCGATCGCACGACGGCGGTCGGCGTCCTGGAGCGGCTGGCAGGAAAACCCACGCCCGGGGGTTAGAGGGCGCGCATGACCGAGACGACCTTGCCCATAATCGTGGCGAGGTCTCCCAGGATCGGCTCGTACTGGGTGTTCTGGGGGAGCAGCCAGGTGTGACCGTCGCGCTGACGGAAAGTCTTCACAGTCGCCTCGTCGTCGAGGAGCGCGGCCACGATGTCACCGTTCTGTGCTTCCTGCTGGCGCCGGACCACTACCCAGTCACCGTCGCAAATGGCGGCGTCGATCATCGAATCGCCATAGACCCGCAACATGAAGAGATCGCCGTGGCCCACCAACTGGCGGGGTAGCGGCATGACATCTTCCACTACCTGGTCGGCCAGCACCGGGCCGCCGGCAGCGATCCGCCCCACCATCGGAACCATGGCTGCGTCGATCGCGCCGCCGACGTCCGGTGTCGTGCCCTGCCCCGATCCTTCTTCGCCGCTGTGCTGATCATGGTCGAGGGTCAGCGGAAGCAGGATCTCCATGGCGCGGGGGCGCTTCGGATCGCGCCTGAGATAGCCCATCCGCTCGAGCTGCGACAACTGATGGGTGACGCTCGAGAGACTGGCGAGCCCCACCGTGTCTCCGATCTCGCGCATGGAGGGCGGATACCCGTTGGTGCCGATGGCCCGCTGAATGGTCTCAAGGATCTTCTTCTGGCGGGGCGTCATGCCCTTGGGCACCTGGCGCCCACGCGGGCGGCCACGGGCTGGCAGGACGGCCGGGGCGGGGTCAGCCGGGGCAAGGTCGGAGGCCGGTTCATCCAGTGGTGCGTCGGACTCTTTCACGGTCGCTGTCCCTTCGATAAGAATCCATGTACCCCGGCAGATCCCTGGATTCCAGGGGCCGAGCTTATTTTGTCAGTGGCGGATGATGTGCTGGTTTCTGCTGGATCCCGAACCTTCATCCTTGCCCTAACGGTAAGGGAGTCAGGACACGTTTTCAAACATTTGTTCGATCGTGTCTCGACAAAGTTCGTCAATCAGTGCTAAAAATAAACAAGCAGTAATTCGAAGATAAGTTCGAACAAAACAGGAATCGCCGGTTTTAGCTCGAACACCGCCTTCAACCTTCAGGGTTGGTCCCGGGCTCATACCCCAGGACCGAATGGACTGATTCGAGAGTACAGAGAGGTGTATCCATGTCTGTCATCACCACACACCAGAATTTCCCCACCACCGAAAGCGACGCGACCAAGAGCGGCGCCACCAAGCTGCGGCTTACCCGCAGGGGCCGGCTCCTGTTGGTCGGATTGCCGATCGTGCTACTCGCGTCGGCCGTTCTGATGTTGTCAGGATTTTTCAACTCGCCTGCCAAGGCATCAGCTGAAGGCGGAGAGGTGACCGAGACCGTCAGTGTCAGCGTCGCAGCCGGCGAAACCATCTGGCAGCTGGCAACCGAGTTCGCTCCGGACCGCGATCCGCGCATCGTCGTCTCCGAGATCGTTGAACTGAACAGCCTGGGCACCTCAGTGCTGCAGGCAGGGCAGCAACTGGATGTCCCCACCAACCGGTAACTCCTCGACAGCCAGTGCTGCACCCCCAGAACCCTCCAACCCGGTCGGCCAGTATCGGCCACCGGGTGTGGAGCTTCTGCGAACGCGGTGAAGATCCTGATGAAGGGTGAAGGCCCGTCGATTCTGCACCTGCAGCACTCCACGCTTAACCTTGACAGGTGAGCGAACAGTTTGAGCGGTTGAGCCGGTTGCCCCTGCGTGAGGATCTGCGGGGCAAGCACCCCTACGGGGCACCCCAGTTGGATGTCCCCATCCTCCTAAACGTCAATGAGAATACCCATGGAGTGCCGGACGATGTCCGGCAGGCAATCGTTGATGCGGTGAGCCGGGAGGTCGGGGGGCTGAACCGTTACCCCGACCGTGAGTTCACCGAACTCCGGACCAATCTCGCACGCTACCTCGGCCACGGACTGACGCCCGAAAACCTGTGGGCCGCCAACGGATCCAACGAGGTACTGCAGCACCTGCTGCAGGCCTTCGGTGGCCCGGGTCGATCAGCCATCGGCTTCCCCCCGACCTACTCCATGTATCCGTTGCTGGCCAGCAGCACCGGCACCCGCTATATCGCAGGGCAGGGTAACGACAGGTTCGAGCTCAGCGCCGCCGACGCGGCCCGCGAAGTGCGCGAATCCGGCGCGAACCTCGTCTTCCTGTGCTCGCCGAACAACCCGACCGGCTCAGCGCTGGGCCTGGATGTGGTGGAAGCGGTTTATGAGGCGGGCAGCGACGCGCAGGCAATCGTGATCGTCGATGAGGCCTATGCCGAGTTCGCCCACGCAGGCACCGTCAGCGCCCTCAGCCTGCTGGCGGGCCGGGAACGTCTTGTGGTGTCACGCACCATGAGCAAGGCTTTCGCGATGGCCGGGACGAGGCTCGGTTACCTGGCGGCGGCCCCCGAGGTTGCTGACGCGCTGCGCCTGGTCCGGTTGCCGTACCACCTTTCGGCCATCACCCAGGCGGCAGCGAACGCGGCCCTGACCCACTCTGACCGATTGCTTGCCAACGTGGAAAACATCAAGGTGCAACGCGATCGGATAGTGACCAGTCTCCAACACCTCGGGTTGACCCCGGTGCCCTCGGACGCCAACTTCGTTCTCTTCGGCGGACTGGACGACCCGCACCGCATCTGGCAGGGCCTGCTCGACGGGGGAGTGCTGATTCGCGACGTCGGTATTCCCGGTCACCTCCGGGTCACCGCAGGCACCGAGACGGAAACCACAGCGTTCCTCGACACCCTCGGTGCCCTGCTGGAGGGGACCGTCTCCTAGACTGGTGATAGACCCTTTCCAAGCGGCGCCCGGTGCTGTCCCTACCGTCACCCATCCGCTACGTACCAATCGAAGGATAGCCATGAGCGTGGAAACCACTGTCGGACGCACTGCGAGCCGGGAACGGACCACCAGCGAGTCGTCGGTGTTTGTCGAGCTCGATCTTGACGGCACCGGACGCGCGGAGATCAGCACCTCGGTGCCGTTCTACGACCACATGCTGACTGCGCTGGCCAAGCACTCACTGATCGACCTCACGGTCCGAGCCACCGGTGACACGCACATCGATGTCCACCACACCGTCGAGGATGTCGCCATCACCATCGGCGAGGTGCTCCGGGAGGCCCTGGGGACGAAGGCCGGGATCCGCAGGTTCGGCGAAGCGACGGTGCCCCTGGATGAGGCGTTGGCCAACGCCGTCGTCGACATCTCCGGCCGGCCATACCTGGTGCACACGGGTGAGCCTGCAGGCCAGGAATACCACCTGATCGGAGGGCACTTCACCGGCTCGCTGACCCGGCACGTCTTCGAGGCGATCACCCTGCATGCCCAGATCTGTCTGCACATGACGGTGTTGGGTGGACGGGATCCACACCACATTGTCGAAGCCCAGTTCAAGGCGTTCGCTCGGGCGCTGCGCGCTGCAGTGGAACCGGACCCACGCGTGGAGGGCATCCCGTCCACCAAGGGGGCACTATGAGTGCGCCACGCGTAACGGTTCTGGACTACGGTTCGGGGAACATCCGTTCAGCGGTCCGTGCCCTGGAACACGTCGGCGCTGAAGTGACGTTGAGCGCCAAACCCGACGACGTCCTGAACGCCGACGGGTTGGTGGTGCCCGGCGTCGGAGCCTTCGCGACCGTGATGAAGGGTCTGAAGGATGTCGATGCACTGCGCATGATCGGCCGGCGGGTGGCGGGCGGCAGGCCAGTGCTTGGCATCTGCGTCGGCCTGCAAATCCTCTTCGAGGAGGGCGTCGAGCACGGCGTCCGGACCGCGGGAATGGGCGAGTGGCCAGGCACCGTTGAACGGTTGCAGGCTGACGTCGTCCCGCACATGGGCTGGAACACGGTGAAGGCAGCCGAGGGGTCACAACTGTTCGAAGGCATCGAGGACGAGCGGTTCTACTTTGTGCACTCCTACGGCGTGCAGCAGTGGAAGTTCGAGGTCACCCAGCCAGCCATGAAGCCCCCAATGGTGACCTGGGCGGACCACGGCGGTCAGTTCATTGCCGCCGTGGAAAACGGTCCCCTCAGCGCCACCCAGTTCCACCCCGAAAAGTCCGGTGACGCCGGGGCCCGTCTGCTCTCCAACTGGACAGCCGGGCTGCGGTAGTCATGTGGAGCATAGTGTTGATGGGGCTCGCGGGCCTGTTGATCGGTGGGGCTATCTCCTTCCGGCGGCAGGAACTACCCAAGGCCCTGATCATCAGCTTCTGGGTCCTGGCGGGAATGGCGCTCCTCGCTGCCTACCTCCTGACCCTGACCGACATCTGATTCCAGACCTCCGACAGCTACGAAAGAGTCACAACACCCGATGAGCCCCTTTACTGAATCCCCCATTCTCGAACTGCTTCCTGCCGTCGACGTCGTCGACGGGCAGGCTGTCCGCCTGGTCCAGGGCGAGGCCGGCAGCGAAACAGGTTACGGTGACGCCCTCGAGGCGGCCCTCGCCTGGCAGCAGGACGGCGCCGAATGGGTGCACCTGGTGGACCTTGACGCAGCCTTCGGCCGGGGCTCAAACCGCGAACTGCTCGGACGCGTGATTAACGAACTCGACATCAAGGTGGAGCTGTCCGGGGGAATCCGCGATGACGCTTCCCTCGACGCAGCCCTGGAACTCGGCGCGCACCGGGTGAACCTCGGCACCGCAGCCCTGGAAAACCCGGAGTGGACCGCTGCGGCCATCGCCCGCTACGGCGACAAGATCGCCGTCGGCCTGGACGTCCGGGGCACCACCCTGGCAGCCCGCGGCTGGACCGAAGAAGGCGGCGACCTGTGGGAAGTCCTGCAGCGCCTCGAAGACGCGGGCTGCTCCCGGTACGTGGTCACAGACGTCACCAAGGACGGCACGCTCCGCGGCCCCAACCTCGAACTACTCCAGCAGGTGCTTGAGCGGACCTCGCAGCCCGTGGTCGCATCGGGTGGAATCTCAAGTCTTGAGGACCTCGCGGCGCTGCGCCAGCTGGTGCCACACGGACTGGAAGGCGCAATCGTGGGCAAGGCGCTGTACGCCGGCGCTTTCACGCTGCCCCAGGCGCTCGACATCGCCGGGCACCCGGCATCCCGGATGTGAGCGAGCGGCAGCTCCCCGCACATATCGCCGCTGCCCTGGCGGCCAACACCGCCGATTCCGCGGGGCAGGCCTGGGAAGGCCGTGACCTGAGCGGCGAGGGTAACCCGCTGCACAACTTCGACGACGACGACGGGGCCGCACCGCCCGCCTACACCGAGGCAATCGACCGGCTGCTGGCCGGGACCAGCGACGAAACGGGAGTGCTCGCCGCCCTCGCCGGGGTGAGACTTTTCGTACCCGTGGTAGCCCAGCTCGCTGGGGAAACCGCGCCCGACGACCCTCACTCGCACGCCGACCACGGCCACGGCGGGGGAGCACCGGAGGGCGACAAGGAGGCCGACATGGCCCTGGTCACGCTCAAAGCACCCGATGGCCGCACGGCGCTGCCGGTCTTCAGCTCTGTTGCTGCACTGGCCGCGTGGCATCCGGAAGCCAGGCCCGTGGCCGTTTACGCGCCGCGTGCGGCGCTGTCGGCGGTCGCCGACGGAGCGCAGCTGCTGGTCATCGATCCGGGCGCGCACTTCACCTTCGTTGTGCGTCGCCCCG
>NZ_ASZW01000190.1:0-1364 GCF_000468215.1 Arthrobacter sp. CAL618
CTGACCGGCTGGCCCGCCGTCGCCGAGGAAAGCATCATTGCCAGGGACGTCCTGCTGGCCCACCATGTGCAGTCACGGCTCCACGTGTGCCACGTGTCGACGGCCGGGTCGGTGGAAATTATCCGCTGGGCCAAGGCCCGCGGCATCAGGGTGACCGCCGAGGTCACCCCGCACCACCTGCTACTCACCGACGAGCTGGTCCGTAGCTACAACCCGGTCTACAAGGTGAACCCGCCGCTCCGCACCGGCGAGGACGTGCAAGCACTGCGGGAGGCCCTGGCTGATGGGACCATCGACGTCGTCGGCACCGACCACGCCCCGCATCCTTCCGAGCACAAGGACTGTGAATGGGCGCAGGCCGCCATGGGCATGACCGGGCTGGAAACCGCGCTCTCGGTGGTGCAGCACACCATGATCAACACCGGCCTGATGGATTGGGAAGGCTTCGCCAGGGTCACCTCGAGCACCCCGGCAACGATCGGAGGCCTTGAGCAGCAGGGACGGCCGCTGGCCGAGGGTGAGGCAGCTAACGTCACACTCGTCGATCCGGAGGCACGCTGGGTGGTCGATCCGGATAAAATGGCCACGATGGGCCGTAACAGCCCATTCGCCGGCACCGAACTACCCGGAGCCGTGCATGCCACGTTCTTCAGGGGCCACCCAACCGTCCTGGCTGGCCGACTGAACACACCGCACCCAACTGCAGCTGAGGAATCCACATGGACTGGCTAATGCCCGTCGCCATCTCACTGGGCACCGTCGCCGTCGTCGTCGCGCTCGGAGCCCTGGGCTGGCGTGCCCGCCTGGCCCGGCAACGCGACATCCCGGCGCCGTCCCCTGCCCCCGAAACACTCAGCGAACCGCGTTACCTGGCCAACGGCCAGTATGTGGTCACGACGACGGCGGGGGACTGGCTCGACCGGATCGCCGTCCATGGCCTGGGCGTGAAATCCAACGCCACGGCGAGCGTCCACGACGAAGGAATCCTGATTGTGCGCAGCGGCGCCCGGGACCTCTTCATCAGCCGGTCGGACCTGCGCGCCGTCCGCCTCGACCGGGGGATGGCCGGCAAGTTCGTCGAGAAGGACGGGCTGGTGGTGTTCACCTGGACCCTGAACGGGACAGCCGTTGACACCGGATTCCGGACCCGCGAGGCAGCCGCCCGCACCCGCCTCCTCGATGCCGCCGCAGCCCTCGCCCCCGCAGCACCCAGCACCTCACAGGCTCAGGTTCACAACCCCACGAAGGACACACAGTGACAGATTCCAGCCAGCCAGCAACCGAAAGCGCTGCCGTTCTGATGCTCGAGGACGGCCGGATCTTCCGCGGCCGCAGTTACGGGGCCGAGGGCACCGCCCTCGGCG
>NZ_ASZW01000190.1:1374-12443 GCF_000468215.1 Arthrobacter sp. CAL618
CGAGGCGGTCTTCGCCACCGGCATGACCGGATACCAGGAGACGATCACCGACCCGTCCTATGCCCGCCAACTGGTGGTCCAGACGGCACCCCACATCGGCAATACCGGGGTCAACGCCGCCGACGCCGAGTCCCGCCGCATCTGGGTGGCTGGCTACATTGTGCGCGACGCCGCCCGGAAACCCTCCAACTGGCGGTCTGAGCAGAGCCTCGACGGTCAGCTCCGCGACCAGGGCATCGTCGGCATCCAGGGAGTCGACACCCGGGCGGTCACCCGCCACCTGCGTGAACGCGGCGCAATGAAGGCGGGAATCTTTTCCGGGCCGGCTGCGGCTGGATCCGATGCCGAATTGCTGGCGCTCGTCGCCGGTCAGGAGTCAATGCAGGGTGCCCGGCTGGCCGAGGAAGTCAGCGCCACCAGCCGGTATGTGGTCGAACCGTCCGACAACGGCTGGGAGGGTGAGCCCCTGTTCACCGTCGCCGCGCTGGATTTGGGCATCAAGTCCATGACCCCCAAGCACTTCGCCCAGCGCGGCGTGCGCACGGTCGTGCTGCCCGCCAGCTCAACCTTCGACGACGTCGCCCGGGAGTCACCGGATGGCGTGTTCATGTCCAACGGGCCCGGCGACCCTGCGACGGCCGACCCCCAGGTCGCCCTGCTGCGGGAAGTGCTCGACGCGCGGATCCCCTTCTTCGGGATCTGCTTCGGCAACCAGATCCTGGGGCGCGCCCTGGGGTTTGGCACCTACAAACTCCGGTACGGCCACCGCGGCATCAACCAGCCGGTGCTGGACCGGCGCACCGGAAAGGTGGAGATCACCTCCCAGAACCACGGCTTCGCCGTCGATGCTCCCCTCGATGGTCCGACCCAGGCGCCCGAGGGGCGCTTCGGCAGGGTCGAAGTCAGCCACGTCAGCCTCAACGACGACGTCGTCGAGGGCCTCGCCTGCCTCGACCTGCCGGCCTTCTCCGTCCAGTACCACCCGGAGGCAGCAGCGGGACCCCACGATTCGGCGTACCTCTTTGACCGGTTCATCCAGCTGATGGGTGACACGCGGTCCTCCGACCAGCCGAGCAGCGACGCGAACGTCAGCGACACCAACGTCAGCGACACGAACGTCAGCGCCGCAAACGATAAGGAAGCAAACTAGATGCCACGCAGAACTGACCTCAAAAGCGTCCTGGTCATCGGCTCAGGGCCCATCGTCATCGGGCAGGCCGCCGAGTTCGACTATTCGGGAACGCAGGCCCTGCGGGTATTGAAGGAGGAGGGCCTGCGGGTCATCCTGGTCAATTCCAACCCGGCCACGATCATGACCGACCCGGAGTTCGCCGACGCCACCTATGTGGAACCCATCACCCCCGAGGTGGTCGCCAAGATCATCGAGAAGGAGCGCCCCGACGCCCTCCTGCCTACTCTCGGCGGCCAGACTGCCCTCAACGCTGCGATCGCACTCGACAAAAACGGCGTACTGGACAAGTACGGTGTTGAACTGATCGGCGCCAACATCGCAGCAATCGAGCTGGGGGAGAACCGCGAGAAATTCAAGGGTGTCGTCGGCCGCTGCGGCGCCGAATCCGCCAGGTCGATGATCATCCATTCCATCGACGGTGCGCTCGAGGCAGCCGATGACCTGGGCTACCCGATGGTGGTGCGCCCCTCCTTCACCATGGGCGGTCTCGGCTCGGGTCTTGCCTACAACGAGAAGGACCTGCGCCGCATTGTTGGCCAGGGACTGCAGTACAGCCCCACCACCGAGGTCCTCCTCGAGGAGAGCATCCTCGGCTGGAAGGAATATGAGCTCGAGATGATGCGGGACAAGAACGACAACGTGGTGGTGGTCTGTTCCATCGAGAACTTCGACCCGGTCGGCGTCCACACCGGGGATTCCATCACCGTGGCCCCGGCCATGACCCTCACAGACCGCGAATACCAGCGGCTGCGTGACATCTCGATCGCTATCATCCGAGAGGTCGGCGTCGACACCGGCGGCTGCAACATCCAGTTCGCCATCGAACCGGATACCGGCCGGATCGTCGTCATCGAAATGAACCCGCGGGTATCCCGGTCCTCGGCCCTGGCTTCCAAGGCCACCGGCTTCGCGATCGCGAAGATCGCCACGAAGCTCTCCCTCGGCTACACCCTGGACGAGATCCCGAACGACATCACCAAGA
The DNA here is from genome assembly GCF_000468215.1 of Arthrobacter sp. CAL618. Taxonomy (NCBI): domain Bacteria; kingdom Bacillati; phylum Actinomycetota; class Actinomycetes; order Micrococcales; family Micrococcaceae; genus Arthrobacter; species Arthrobacter sp. CAL618. The sequence continues at coordinate 3,549 of NZ_ASZW01000190.1, forward strand.
AGACGCCGGCCTCCTTTGAACCGACCCTCGACTACGTGGTGGTCAAGGTGCCCCGGTTCGCGTTTGAAAAGTTCCCGGCGGCCGATCCCACCCTGACCACCACCATGAAGTCGGTGGGTGAGGCCATGGCGATCGGCCGGAACTTCACCGAAGCGCTCCAGAAAGCCCTGCGCTCCCTGGAGCAGAAAGGCTCCCAGCTGTCCTTTGACATCTCAGCCGACATCGACGTGCCGGCCCTCATCAGTGCGGCCAGGCGCCCCACCACCGAGCGGCTCTCCCAGGTGCAGCAGGCGCTCCTCGGTGGTGGCACTGTTGACGAGCTGTACCAGGCCACGGGAATCGACCCCTGGTACCTGGACCAGCTGGTCCTGCTCAACGAGGTGGCGGAAACTATCCGGGAGGCACCCGCGCTGACCGAGGAAATGCTGCGCCTCGCCAAACGCCACGGCTTCTCCGATGAACAAATCGGGGCGCTGACCCACACCCCCGAAGCGGTGGTGCGCGGGGTACGCCATGCGCTCGGGGTGCGGCCGGTCTACAAGACCGTCGACACGTGTGCCGCCGAATTCGCTGCCTACACTCCCTACCACTACTCGTCCTACGACGAGGAGGACGAGGTGGGCCCCCACGCCCAGCCGTCCATCATCATTTTGGGATCCGGGCCCAACCGGATCGGCCAGGGCATCGAGTTCGACTACTCCTGCGTCCACGCGTCGATGGCGTTGCGCAAGGCCGGCTACGAAACGGTGATGGTCAACTGCAACCCGGAGACCGTGTCCACCGACTACGACATCTCCACCCGGCTGTACTTCGAGCCGCTGACCCTCGAGGATGTCCTCGAAGTCATCGCGGCCGAGGAACGCACCGGCGGCGTGATGGGCGTGTTCGTGCAGCTTGGCGGGCAGACTCCGCTGAAACTCGCGCAGGAACTGGCCGACGCCGGCATCCCGATCCTGGGCACGTCCCCCGAAGCCATTGACCTGGCCGAGCACCGCGGCGCGTTCAGCCGGGTCCTCGACGCGGCGGGGCTGATTTCGCCCAAGAACGGCACCGCCGTTTCGTTCGAGGACTCCAAGAAGATCGCCGACGAGATCGGGTACCCGGTGCTGGTCCGGCCGTCCTATGTGCTGGGCGGCCGTGGCATGGAAATCGTCTACGACGAGGCCAACCTGTCCCGTTATATCGCCAACGCCACCGAGATCACCGAGGCGCATCCGGTCCTGATCGACAGGTTCCTGGAAGACGCCATCGAGATCGACGTCGACGCCCTGTACGACGGCACCGACCTGTACCTCGGCGGTATTATGGAGCATATCGAAGAGGCGGGAATCCACTCCGGCGACTCGGCCTGCGTTCTGCCACCGATCACTCTCGGAGCCGATATCCTGCAGCGCGTCCGTGAAGCCACCCTCGCCATCGCTGAAGGCGTCGGGGTCCGGGGTCTGATCAACATCCAGTTCGCGTTGGCCTCCGATGTGCTCTACGTCCTGGAAGCGAACCCGCGGGCCTCGCGCACCGTGCCGTTCGTGTCCAAGGCCACCGGTGTGCAGCTCGCCAAAGCCGCGGCGCTGATCGGCACGGGAGTCTCCATCGCGGCCCTCCGGACCGAGCATGGTCTGCTTCCGGCGACCGGCGACGGCGGGGACCTCCCCCTGGACGCTCCGGTCTCGGTGAAGGAAGCAGTGCTGCCGTTCAGCAGGTTCCGCACCACCGACGGCACGGTAGTGGATTCACTGCTCGGCCCCGAGATGCGGTCCACCGGTGAAGTCATGGGTATCGACAAATACTTCGATACCGCCTTTGCCAAGAGCCAGTCGGCTGCCAACGCAGCACTGCCGACCGAGGGCCGGGTGTTCGTTTCGGTTGCCAACCGGGACAAACGGTCAATCATCATGCCGGTCAAACGTCTAGTGGATCTCGGCTTTGAAATCCTGTCCACCGGCGGCACCGCCGATGTGCTGCGCCGCAACGGTATCCAGTCCACCACGGTGCGCAAGATTGCCGAGGGCACCGGGGAACACGGTGAGGGAACGGTGGTCGACCTGATCACCGATGGCACCATTGACATGATCATCAACACGCCCACCGGCGGGCAGGCCCNCGCGGCGACGGGTACGAGATCCGGGCCGCGGCGACGTCGTACGGTCTTCCGGTGATCACTACGGTGCCCGAATTCGGTGCTGCGGTGCAGGCCATCGAGGCCATGCGGTCCTACGAGTGGTCGGTCACCAGCCTCCAGGAACACGCCGCTAACCTTCGGGTTGCCACCGAAGCCCGCGATGCCGCACGGTAACGGAACTTTCGGGGTCCGGCTTGCGGAGCGGATGCGCAGCAGGGGCAACCTGTGTGTGGGCATTGACCCGCACCCGGCGCTGCTGCGCGACTGGGGGCTGAACGACGACGCCGCCGGATGCGAACGCTTCGCCCTGACCGTGCTGGACGCGGTGGGGGAGACCGCCTGCATCCTGAAACCGCAGGTGGCATTGTTTGAGCGGCACGGGTCGGCTGGGCTGGCCGCCCTGGAACGCCTGCTGGCTGCCGCCGCGGACCGGGAGGTGCTGACGATAGCCGATGCGAAGCGCGGGGACATCGGCTCGACCATGGCCGCCTACGCCGACGCGTGGCTCCGGGACGGGTCAGCCCTGGCCGCCGATGCGGTGACGCTGAACCCGTACCTGGGGTTTGAATCGCTGCGCCCCGCCCTCAACCTTGCCGCAGAAACCGGTCGAGGCGTCTTCGTGCTCGCGCTGACCTCCAATCCGGAGGGAGCTGACATCCAGCACGCCCAGGTCCGGGACCCGGCAGCCGCCGGGAACCAGGGTGGGGCCAGTATCGGCCGTGCAGTGGCCCGGATCATTGCCGACGCTGCTGCGTGGGAGAACCGCGACGCCGTCGGTCTTGGATCGGTGGGCCTGGTGGTGGGTGCCACGGCGGGCGCAGCAGTGCGCACGCTGGGCCTGGAACTGGGAAAGCTGAACGGTCCGATTCTGGCACCCGGGATCGGCGCCCAGGGCGCGGGGCGAGCCGAAATCGCTGACACGTTTGGCGGGGCCTCAGCCCTGGTCCTCGGAAGTGCCAGCCGCAGCATCCTCGCTGCGGGTCCCGAGCACGGCAAGTTGCGGGCGGCAGCGGAACTGGCGCTGGCTGAGCTCGGCAATTGATTTTGGGCCGCAACTACGGATAGGTTCAGTGCAAGCCCATTCCACAAGAATTTGCATCTACCCGAGCGATCAGCGCGGGACGGTGCCTACTGCAGGGGAGCACTTGTGAGCTTGAAGCCGCTATCGGACTCCGAACGGACGCAAGCGCGCGAGAAAGCCACTGCCGCCCGTGCGGTCAGGGCTGAACTGAAAGTGAAACTGAAGACCGGTGAGACCACTGTCAGCGAAGTGGTCAACGGGATGTCCGAGGATGAAGCCGTCAGCCGGTTGAAAGTCCTTGACCTCCTGAAGGCTCTCCCCGGGGTCGGTGAGGTGCGGGCAGCAGGCATCATGAACGACGTCGGCATCGCCGCCACGCGCCGCGTGCGCGGGCTGGGTGTCCACCAGCGACAAGCATTGATCGAACATCTAGCAAAGCAGGATCCAACGCCCTGACTGGGGCGAGCCAAGGACGCCTGTGAGTGAGGAACCACGTGTCGCAGCCTCGGCTGACAGTACTCGCCGGGCCGACGGCCGTCGGCAAGGGAACCGTCTCGACCTACATTCGCGATAACTACCCACAGGTCTGGCTGTCGGTCTCCGCCACCACCCGGCCAGCCCGTCCCGGCGAGCTCGACGGCGTCCACTACTTCTTCGTCAGCAACGAGGAATTCGATGACCTGGTCGGGTCGGGCCAAATGCTCGAATGGGCTCTGGTCCATGGGCGGAACCGGTACGGCACCCTGCGACGCACCGTTGACGCGGCAATGGCCGACGGCAAATCGGTGCTCCTGGAGATCGATCTGCAGGGCGCGCGGCAGGTCAAGGAGTCAATGCCGGAAGCGAATTTTGTGTTTCTGACCCCGCCCAGCTGGGACGAAATGGTGCGTCGGCTGGTCGGCCGCGGCACCGAAACGGAGCAGGAGCAGCAGCAACGGCTGGAAACCGCTAAACTAGAACTTGCTGCGGAACCTGAATTCGATCACACGGTGGTCAATGACAGTGTTCAGCGTGCAGCGGACGAGCTTGTATCACTGATGGGACTAAGCCCGGAGGAGCGCTAACGCGCGGTCCGCGAGCCGATGTTCCACCAACAATCTGAAACATTTACGGAGTATTTGTGTCAACACAGCCTGAAGGCATCATCAACCCGCCGATTGACTCCCTGTTGGAGGCATCGGACTCGAAGTATGCCCTGGTGATCTACGGAGCCAAGCGCGCCCGCCAGATCAACGCGTACTACTCCCAGCTCCACGAGGGCCTGTTCGAGTACGTCGGCCCACTGGTCGACACCCGTCTGAACGAGAAGCCACTCTCAATCGCCCTGCGCGAAATCAACGAGGGCATGCTCGTCGCCACGCCGGTCGAATCCACCGAGCAGTAGCTTTATCCAGCTGCCAACCACGTGCGCATAATTCTGGGAGTCGGGGGAGGGATTGCCGCCTATAAGGTGGCTTCCCTCCTCCGGCTTTTTACTGAGGCGGGGCACAACGTGACGGTGATCCCCACCGATGCTGCCACCCGGTTCGTGGGGACCGCCACGTGGGAGGCGCTGTCAGGCAATCCAGTCAGCAACAGCGTGTTCGACGACGTCGACAAGGTCAACCACGTCCGGTTGGGGCAGCTCGCTGACCTCGTGGTCATCGCCCCGGCCACGGCCGACCTGCTCGCGAAGTCGGCAGCGGGGATGGCCCCCGACCTTCTCACCGGGACTTTGCTGATGGCCAGCTGCCCCGTCCTGATGGCACCCGCAATGCACACCGAGATGTGGCAGCACCCCGCTACCGTTGCCAACGTGGCCACCCTGCGGAGCCGGGGTACGCTCATCCTCGACCCGGTCTCCGGACGATTGACCGGCACCGACTCGGGTGCTGGCAGACTCCCCGAGCCCGCCGAAATTTTCGCGGCAGCAATGGCCGCCTATGACGCTGCCCACGGTCGACCTGACGCCCAGCACACCGGGTCAGGCGCCGAAACCGGGGCCGGAACCCTGTCCGCACCCGGTTCCCTCACCGGTCGCCGTGTGGTCATTACCGCCGGGGGCACCCGCGAACCCATCGACCCGGTGCGCTACCTCGGTAACCGTTCCTCAGGCAAGCAGGGGATGGCGCTGGCCGCGGCGGCTCNCTCGCCGCGGGGGCAACTGTTGAACTGATCCTCGCCCACGTCGAAGTCCCGGCGCCAGACGGCGTCGAACTGGTCCAGGTCGAAACCGCCGAGGAGCTGCGGACCGCGACCCTGCGCGCCGCCAAGCAGGCCGATGCGCTGATCATGGCAGCAGCCGTGGCGGATTTCCGCCCCGCCGAACAAATTCTCACCAAAATTAAGAAACGTGCCGACGGCGTCGACCCCGTCATCACCCTGGTCCGCAACCCCGACATCCTCAGGGAAGCCGTAGAGCAGCGAACCGCGGCGGGCGCCGGACCCGTGATCGTCGGGTTCGCCGCCGAGACCGGGGACCCGACCGCTGATCCCCTGAGCCACGCTCGGGAGAAACTCGCACGCAAAGGCTGCGACTATCTGGTGCTCAACCAGGTGGGCGACGGCAGGGTGTTCGGACTGGATGACACAGCAGCAACCATCCTTGCTGCTGGTGGCACCGAACCTGTTGAGGTCATCGGAACTAAAGCCGAGGTAGCCACTGCCGTGGTGGCCCGGTTAGCAGCAGCCCTTGCGGGCCGGGGCTAGCCGCCCGCACGCCACCCGGCACAGCACACAGTCCGTCACCCAACCGCCGTCCTGTCGGTCGAACCAAGTAGAGTGATCAAGTGAATTCAGCCAATCCCGTTCGCAGCGACCTGCGCCTGTTTACCTCGGAATCAGTCACCGAGGGCCATCCGGACAAGATCTGTGACCAGATCAGTGACGCCATCCTCGATGCCATGCTCGAGAAGGATCCCAAATCCCGGGTCGCCGTGGAAACCCTCGTCACTACCGGACTGGTGCATGTGGCCGGCGAAGTCACCACCGAGGCCTACGTGGAAATCCCGGAGCTGGTCCGGCAGACCCTCCTCGGTATCGGGTACGACTCCTCGGCCAACGGCTTCGACGGGGCACGGTGCGGCGTGTCGGTGTCCATCGGGCAGCAGTCACCAGATATCGCGAACGGCGTGTTCAACTCCCTGGAGACCCGCCAGGGTACCGGGCTCGACCCGTACGACGCGCAGGGCGCCGGCGACCAGGGCATCATGTTCGGTTACGCCAGCGACGAGACGGCAGTGCTCATGCCGACGCCCATCTGGTTGGCGCACCGGCTGTCCGAGCGTCTGACGACCGTCCGGAAGGATGGCACCCTCGATTACCTTCGTCCCGACGGCAAGACCCAGGTCACCATCGGCTACGACGGCGACATCCCGGTATCGGTCGACTCGGTGGTCGTTTCTTCCCAGCATGCCCAGGGCGTGAACCTGGACCAGCTGCGGGCCGACCTCGCCACCTACGTGATCGATCCGGTGCTGGCGGCGTCCGATCTGGATATCAGTAACGTGCGGCACATCCTCAACCCGGGTGGTGATTTCGTGATCGGTGGCCCGGTGGGCGACGCCGGACTGACCGGGCGCAAAATCATCGTTGACACCTATGGCGGCATGGCCAGGCACGGTGGCGGCGCGTTCAGCGGCAAGGACCCCTCAAAGGTCGACCGTTCGGCGGCCTACGCGATGCGCTGGGTAGCGAAGAACGTGGTGGCGGCAGGCCTGGCCCGTCGCGCCGAAATTCAGATCGCCTACGCGATCGGGATGGCCCAGCCAGTGGGAATCTACGTTGAAACCTTCGGCACTGAAACGGTCGACCCGGCCGCTATTGGCAAGGCCATCCGCGAGGTGTTCGACCTTCGCCCGCTGGGCATTATCAACGCCCTTGACCTGCTGCGCCCGATCTACCAGAAGACCGCTGCTCACGGCCATTTCGGCCGCGAAGACGTCGGCTTCAACTGGGAACTCACCGACCGGGTGGACAAGCTGCGGAGCTATTTCAACGCCTAGGACGGATCCGGCCGGGAGCGGACACGGGGACGGCTCCGACGGCGGCGTCACTTCTCAGCCCCCGCACCGGACCGTGCCCGCTGCGTCCCCCAGCGGCGGTGCCGGCGGGGCTGTCCAGCTGTCGCTCCTCCAGGGCTTCCCGACAGCCCCACGGGCAGTCGGCGCCACCGTCCCCGCAGGAACCCTGCCGGTCGCCCAGGTCATCCTTGATTCGCCCCTGACCCACCTCGACCGGGTCTTCGACTACGCCGTTCCCGCGGAGCTCGCCGACGCAGCCCAACCCGGGGTGCGGGTCAAGGTGCGCTTCAGCGGGCGGGAATTCACCGGGTTTATCGTCGCACGCACTGCCACCACCGAAAGCGCCAAGCGGTTGCTGCCGCTGGCGAAAGTGATCTCCGAGCAGCCGGTTCTCACGCCCGAAGTACTGGCCCTCAGCAGGGCAGTCGCCGCCCGGTACGCGGGAACCGTCAGCGAAGTTCTGAAGGTCGCCATCCCGCCCCGGATGGCGCGCGTTGACGCTGCCTTCGCGGTGACAGGTGAGGAGGCTGCTGCCGGGGTTGTGGGCACTTCCGAGCCCGCAGCAGGTCAACCCGAAACAGGTGCGGGCGCCGGGGCTGCGCTCCTCACCCGCTACGCCAACGGTGCCACCTTTTTGCGGCACCTCGCTGCCGGGCACAGTCCCCGTGCCGTGCTGACCAGCCTGGGCGGCTACGGGGCAAGCGACTGGCCAGCGGAAATCGCCGAGGCGGTAGCTGCTGTGTGGCACACGGGACGCGGGGCCGTCGTCGTCGTCCCTGACCAGCGGGACCTGGCACGGGTCGAAGCGGCATTGGACCAGCGACTGGGCGCCGGAAACATTGCGCGACTGACCGCCGAGGACGGGCCAACGCCCCGGTACCGGAACTTTCTCAGGCTGCTGAGCGGGCAGGTGCGGGTGGCCGTCGGCACCCGGTCTGCCGCCTACGCGCCGGTCCAGGACCTGGGACTGGTGTGCCTGTGGGACGACGGCGACGACCTGCATCAGGAGCAGCGCGCTCCCTACCAACATGTCCGGGAGGTGCTACTGCTTCGCGCCGAGCAGGAGGGTTGCGCTGCGCTGCTCGCCTCCGGAGCCCAAAGCACCGAGGCGCACCGGTTGGTATCCACCGGCTGGGCGCAGGCAATTGTCGCCGACCGTTCCGAGGTTCGTCGAAGCACCCCGCGGGTCATCCATACGGGGGACGAGTTTCAACTTGCCCGCGATCCGCTCGCTGCCAGGGCCCGCATCCCGCATGCCGCGTGGAAGGCTGCGTCCGAGGGGCTGGCGCACGGCCCGGTGCTGCTGCAGGTGGCACGTACTGGATTTTCGCCGGCGCTGGCCTGTGAGGAGTGCCGCGAGCCTGCGCGGTGCACCGCGTGCACCGGTCCGCTCGCCCAGACCGGGCGCGGCGGCGCACCGGGATGCCGCTGGTGTGGCAGGCCGGACCTGCGATGGAGTTGTGCCAACTGCGGGGGCCAGCGGTTGCGTGCCACGGTTGCAGGGGCAACCCGTACCGCAGAGGAACTGGGGCGGGCCTTCCCCGGGGCGACGGTCTACTCTTCCGCTGGCGAACACATTCTGGACACCGTGCCCGACCGGCCCTCGGTGGTGGTCGCCACCCCCGGCGCAGAGCCACTGGCCCCCACCGGTTACGCGGCGGTGATTCTGCTTGACGGTTCGGCGATGCTCTCCCGCGAGTCGCTCCGGGCGGGGGAGGACACCCTGCGGCGCTGGTTCACCGCTTCGCTGCTGG
>NZ_ASZW01000191.1:0-12685 GCF_000468215.1 Arthrobacter sp. CAL618
CCGCCGACGATTCGACGGCGGTGGGTCATCTGGTGCGCTGGGATCCGCAGGGCGCCGCTGGCCGTGAACTTGCCACCCGCAGCGAACTCGGACTGCCACCGGCTGTCCGGTTCGCGGCGCTGACGGGATCGCGGGAAGCGCTGGCAGTCTTCACCGCAGACCTCGATTCCCGGCTCTTCCTTCGCACTGTTGGCCCGATGCCTGTCGGCGGGCAGCCCGGTCGCACCGCGGGAGGGCGTCCTTCGGGACCAGGCCCACGAGCCGACAAATCCGACACCCAGACCTCCAGCGCGGACCAGCACCGGCTCCTGCTGTTTTTCAGCTACCGCAGCGCACCCGCAGCGACCGCCTGGCTGAAAGCCCGCAAGGCAGCCCTGTCAGCCAGGGGAACGTCAGAGCCGGTCCATGTCCGCTGCGACGCTGCCGATCTGATCTAGCGCATTGGAAGACCCCCATCTCCCGGTGCCCATTCGTGTGCTCATCCGTGTGCCCACCTACCGGCGCCCGCCTGCCGGTGGCTATCTACCGGCGCCCACCTGCGTGCTGACTACCGGCGCCAGCGCGGCTTGCCGGCATGCTCGACCGTTGCAATAGCGGCAGCCTCAAGCAATTGCTCGGCCGACCGGTCCCAGGAATACGTTCCGGCCTGCATCCTGCCGGCCCGGGAGGCGGCATGCCACTGGTCAGGTTCGGCCAGGGTCTTGACTGCCGCCGTGAACTGTGTCGGATCGTCGGGGTCTACGTAGAGGGCCGCAGCCCCGCCCACCTCCCTGAAGATCGCGGTGTCCGCGGCGATCACCGGGGTGCCGGCGGCCATGGCCTCAATGACCGGCAGCCCGTATCCCTCGGCCCGGGACAGCGTCACGAGCGCCGCCCCCGAACGCAGCAGCTCCTGGTACCGCTCGTCACTGACCCCATTGTGGAAGATCACCTGTTGGCCGGGCGGGATCAGCAGTTCCAGTTCCCTCCGCCGGGCATCGGTGATACGGCTCAGCAGATGCAGCGTGTACCCATCGATTCCTCGCATTCCGGCCAGGATCGTTTCGACATTCTTGTACGGCATGAAGGAGCCCATGTAGAGCAGGTCCCGCCCGGGTTCAACTCCCTCGGGGCGCACCACGGTGTCCGGCTGGGGTGCGTTGCCGACGATCCGGACCGGACGGCGGGTCAGCCGGTGCTCACTTATTTGCCCCCGGGTGGTTTCGGAGATGGTGGCGACGACGTCGGCCCGGTTCAGCAACACCCGCTGCGGCCAGTAGGCGAGGTGGTACAGCCGCCAGAGGGTCCGGACCGGCAAGGGCAGGGAACCGGGCGGTTGGGGGTTCTGGTAGTAGATCAGATCATGCAGGGTGAGCACGAGCGGGTACTTCCGGCCCCAGCTGCCCATGGTCTGCATGGGGCAGACGACGACGTCGGGGCGCAGGCCGTTGATCTGGCTCGCCACGAATAGTTCCCGGGGGGACAGGGGAGAGGTGATCAGCACGTGGGGTACGTCGGGCAGGAGGCCGAGCTGCCGGTGGTCGGAAATGAGCATCGCCACGTCTGCCCGTTCCGCAACCGCCGCAATCAGGCTGGCCCCGTAGCGGCTGATGCCGTCGTGATGGTCCAGCCGGGTAAACCGGGCGTCGAACAGGATCCTCATTCGGGTCGTCCCGCCAGGAAGTTCTCGATCAGCCGAGCCGCTTCGTCCGGGGTCTCGTAATGCACCAGATGACCCACCTCGGGAATGATCTCAAGCCGGGCATCAGCGATCAGGCCAGCGAGGTCACGTTGACCGGCCACCGAACCCAGGTCATCCTTTTCTGCGGCAATCAGGAGGACCGGCATGGCCAGTCGCGTTGCCACATCCCTGACCGTCCCGGTAATGGAGGCCTGAAACGCCTCCAGCAGCACCCGGCGGCTGGCGTAGGTGCTGAAGTAGCTCAGATGTTGTCCGTGGATGTACCTGCGCAGCGCCCGGTCCTTCGTCTTCGCCATCATCGAACTCATGCCGAGGACAATCCCCGGATTACCGAGCAGCGCGAGGCCCAGCTTCTCGGGCAAGGCCGCCCCCACCCGGTAGTACACGGCCGCCAGTTTGGAAGCGAGCCGGTTGGCACCTTCCAGCGCGGGTTCGCAGATCGGATTGATCAGCACCAGGGCCGCGATCGCCGACGGATGGGCGGCCGCCCACCGCGCCGCGACGATGGATCCGAATGAATGGCCGAGCAGCACCGTGGCGGGTCCCAACGCCAATGCGGTGAAGCTGAAGTCGACGAAATCGGCGTAGGCGTCGACGTCGTGCACGCCGTCGAGCGCCTCGGACTGGCCGAAACCGGGGAGGTCGGGCACCACAATCCGGTGAGACGGCAGCGCTTCGACGATGCGGAGCAGGCCGTGGTGATCGCCCCTGAACCCGTGCACCATGAAGAGGGTGGGCACGTTCGCGGGAGCGCCGGGCGTCGGGGCGAAATCCCAGTACCGCTGCGTTGCGCCTAGGTAGGAATGGGTTGTCTCAGTGGCCTGGCGCGTCACGGTGATGGTGGCGGGAACCAATGCTAGTTCACCTGGTCTGGGTGCGAACCAAAGCGGGTGTTCCGCTCAAGACCCTCAATGGCCGCGAGCTGTGCAGGGCTCAGGTCGAAGCCGAAGACATCGAGGTTGCTGGCGATCCGGTCGGGGCTGCTGGCCTTGGGGATGACCAGGTGGCCGGACTGCACATGCCAGCGGAGGACAACCTGCGCCGGGGTCCGGTCCAGCTCCGCGGCAATCGCCCCGATCACCGGGTCGGCCAGGATCGCACCGCGGCCCAGCGGACTCCACGCCTGGGTGCGGATGCCGTGGGCGTCATGGAACTGCCGCAGTTCCTCCTGCGGGAGGTAGGGGTGCAGTTCAATCTGGTTGACGACCGGGACCACCGACGTTTCGCCGAGCAGACGCTCCAAATGGGGAAGCTGGAAATTGGAGACACCCACCGCCCGCACCCGGCCATCGTGGTACAGCTGCTCCAGGGCGCGAAAGGTATCGACGTATTGATCCCGGGCCGGGCAGGGCCAATGAATCAGGTACAGGTCAATGGAGTCCAGACCAAGCGCTTGCTGGGAGGCGTCGAAGGCGCGGAGGGTCGAGTCGTAGCCATGGTCGTCGTTCCACAGCTTGGTGGTGACAAAGACGTCGTTGCGCTCCAGCCACCCAGCACCGACGGCGTCGTTGATGGCACCGCCGACCCCCGCCTCATTGCCGTACATGGCGGCGGTATCGATGGTGCGATACCCAATTTCGAGGGCCTGGGCGCAGAGGTCGTGGGTCGTCTCGGGCGGCACCTTGTAGACGCCGTACCCGACCTGGTCGATTTGTACCCCGTTATTGAGCGCGATTTTCGGTGCCTTGTGCATACCTTGACAATACCGAAGGGCGATTGGGTCAGCGGGACCCGCCGTGCACCAGCCGCCGCGCCGATCCTTCATCGAGGATGAGGTCGGTGGCGAGCCCGGCCGCCAGCGCGCCGCGCAACCCGTTGATCTTTGTCTCGCCCGACACGACGCAGATCCGCCGGCGCACCTGCCGGAGCAGATCCAGTTCGGGTCCGGTGCTGCGTTGGTTGAGGAGCAGGTCGCTGTGGGTGCCGTCGGCGCGGAAAAACATGGTTGCGACATCGCCAACCACCTGGTGCTCGTCCAACGCCCGGAGGTCGTCGTCGTCGAGGTAGCCGCCCGAGTAGACATGACTGGGGATATTGGCGTCGATGGACCCGACGCCGAATATGGCCATCGTCATGCGTCTCTGGAGGTCCAGGATTCTCATCACGCTCCGTTCGGCCCACATTGCGGTTTTGGTTTCGGCGTGGTCGAAGAAGGCCGGCACGGGGAACTGCTCCACCCGGGCGCCATAGGCCTGCCCGAACCGGCGGAGGATTTCGCTGGCGTAGGTGATGCCGGTGGTCTGCGTGTTGCCGGCGCCGTTCAACTGCACAATGGTGCTGTCGTGGGTGACCTTGCGGGTCAGATGATGGCTGACAGCGCTGAGAGTCGAACCCCAGGCGACGCCGATAATGGCGTTCGAATCGACCAGCGGACCGATGGTCCGGGCCGCCTGGATGGCTACCCGGTCGAGGACATCGGAGTCGCTCACGATATCAGTCACCGGCACCACATGGGCTTCCACCCCGAACTGTCGCCGGATCTGCTGTTCCAGCGACGGTGCCCGCTGCAACGGATTGTTGACCTGGATCTGCACGAGCCCGGTGTCCCGGGCCATCGACAGGAGCCGTGACACGGTAGATCGTGAGGTCCGCAATTCCCGCGCGATGGCGTTCATCGTGAGGTCCTGCAGGTAGTACATCTGCGCGGCCCGCAGGGCGTCACCGCTCCGGGACCGCTTGAAGTCCTCAGCGGAAGATTGTGCAGCGGGGTCCGATCTTTCAGCCTTTGGTCGAACGTTCATAGCCAAATCCTCCGTCACTTCTGCACGTATGTGCAACACCATTGACTATTATTCCCAGCATTTCAAGAATAGGTGGGACGGCTGCGGATCCGATGCAGCTTGCAAACTGTTGAGGAGAATGTTTTGGCTGAGTCCGCCAGTGCGAATGGTGCCACAAGCACGCCCGCTGAACGGCCGGGGGTGCAACGGTTGAAGGAAACGCCGCGCGCGTCGGTGCTGATTATTGGTGGCGGCATTAACGGCGTAGGAACCTTCAGGGACCTGGCGCTGCAGGGTGTCGACGTGACACTGGTGGAACGCGGTGACTACTGCCAGGGCGCCTCCGGTGCTTCCTCGCACATGATCCACGGCGGTATCCGGTACCTCGAGAACGGCGAGTTTCGGTTGGTCCGCGAGTCAGTGGTCGAGCGCAACGCCCTGCTGAAGACAGCGCCGCACTACGTCAAGCCCCTTCAGACCACTATCCCCATTTTCAGTACCTTCTCCGGGATTCTCGCGGCTCCGCTGCGGTTCCTGACCCACCGTCAGCACGGCCAGCCCCGCGAGCGGGGTGCCTTCCTGATCAAGGCGGGCCTGACCATGTATGACTGGTTCTCCAGGGATGGCGGCGCCGTACCGCGTCACCGCTTCGCCGGTCGCAAGGCGTCGCTCGCCCAGCTGCCGGACCTGCGGCCTGATGTGCGCTACACGGCCACCTACTTCGATGCATCGGTGCACAACCCCGAGCGGATGACCCTCGATGTGCTCCGCGACGGCCTTGCCGCCAATGCCGAGGCGCGGGCCACCAACTACGTCAGCGCCATCGGCCGTGACGGCGATTCGGTGCTGCTCCGCGACGAGCTCACTGGCGAGGAATTCGCCTTCGCCGCCGACGTCGTCGTGAACGCGACCGGCGCCTGGGTGGACGGGACCAACGATTCGCTGGGCGAACGCAGCAAGTTCATGGGCGGCACCAAGGGCTCCCATATTGTCCTCGACCACCCCGAACTGCTGGCGGCCTGCGCAGGGCGTGAAATCTTCTTCGAGCACACCGACGGCCGGATTGTGCTGGTCTACCCGATCGGCGACCGCGTTCTGGTGGGCACCACCGACATCGATACCGATGTGGACACCCCGGCCGTGTGCACCCCCGAAGAGGTGGATTACTTCATTGAACTGATCGGACACGTCTTCCCGACCATCGTCGTCGAGCACGGCCATGTGGTCTACAGCTTCTCCGGTGTCCGACCACTGCCACGGCACGACGACACGCAGCCGGGCTTCGTCTCCCGGGACTACCGGATTGAGAAGCGCCAGGATCGCTCCGGCGCCCGGACGGTGACCACGCTCAGCCTGGTCGGCGGCAAGTGGACCACTTTCCGCGCGCTGTCAGAGCACATGACCAACGACGTCCTGGAAATCCTCGGCAAGCGCCGGACGACGACGACGGCGGGTCTCGCCATCGGCGGCGGGAAGGGGTTCCCGAGAACTCCCTCCGCGGAGAAGGCCTGGGTGAGCGCCCATATCGAACCGGGGCTGTCGGCAGAGCGGGTCGAGGGTCTGCTGACCCGATACGGGACCCGTGCCGTCGACGTCATCGAGTACCTGCGGGCGGGACAGGATCAAACCTTTACCTCCACCAGCGAGCTCAGCCACCGCGAGTTGGCGTACATGGTCGAACAGGAACAGGTAGGCCATGTGGCCGACGTGTTGATCCGCCGGACCTCGATCGCCTTCAGGGGACTGGTCAGTACCGAACTGTTGCACGAGCTAGCGGACACGCTCGCGCCGCTGCTGGGCTGGAGCGGCGAGTTGGTGCAGGCTGAGATTGAGCTGGCTGAACGGGTGCTGCGGGAATGGCACAACGTTCACGTTGAAGATTTGGTCGCGTAGCCGGGATCTGCCGCGCAACCATTGCCGCTCCCGGAGCGGATGCAGGACCAACGGCAGCTGTTGCCGGGGGGAGCAAGAGAGCCACAGCCGCGGGCTGGGTTCGATAAAAAAGAATAATTAGAGGAGTCAAAGATGTCTCTGGAAGCATTCGTTGCCGAAATGTTCGGCACCATGCTGCTGTTGCTGCTGGGTACAGGTGTCGTTGCCAACGTCGCTCTGGCCGGTACCAAGGGCAACAATGGCGGATTTTTGATGGTGAACTTCGGCTGGGGTCTCGGCGTCTTTGCTGGCGTCTATGTGGCGGCCCTATCCGGCGCGCACCTTAACCCCGCCGTTACGGTCGGCCTGCTCGTCAATTCAGATATTGAAGCGCTCGGCCCCGATATCGACAAAACCTTCATGAACGTGCTGCTGTATTTCGCTGCGCAGATCATTGGAGCCATGCTTGGCGCCTTCTTCTGCTGGTTGGCTTACAAACAGCACTTCGACGCTGAGCCCGACCCAGCCAACAAGCTGGGCGTGTTCTCGACCGGACCGGCCATCCGGTCGAATGCCTGGAATGTGATTACTGAAGTCATCGGTACCTTCGTGCTGGTGTTTGTGGTTATCTCGTTCGCCGGCACACCCTCGGGCCTCGGCCCACTCGCGGTTGCACTCCTGGTTGTCGGTATCGGTGCGTCACTCGGTGGGCCAACCGGCTACGCCATCAACCCAGCCCGTGACCTCGGCCCCAGGATCGTCCACGCATTGCTTCCCATCAAGGGCAAGGGCGGCAGCGACTGGGGCTACTCGTGGGTACCAGTGGTCGGTCCATTGATCGGTGGCGTTTTGGGCGGGCTGGTTGCCATGTTGGTCACCTTCCCCGCGGTTACCGGGTAGCAATTCCCCGCTAGCGCAATCACTTGCTAGCACTCAACCGGCCGGGCGGTCCTACGACCGTCCGTGCCGGCATCATTCACCGACGGAACACTCAAAGAGGAGCACTACATGTCGAAGTATGTAATTGCGATTGATCAGGGCACTACTTCCAGCCGGGCGATCGTCTTTGATCACAGCGGGGACATTGTGTCCTCCGGCCAGAAGGAACACGAGCAGATTTTCCCCAAGGCAGGCTGGGTCGAGCATGATCCCATGGAGATCTGGAACAACACCAGGGAGGTCATCGGTAACGCCTTGTCGAAGGCCAACCTGACCCGCCACGATATTGCCGCCGTCGGCATCACCAATCAGCGTGAAACTGCTGTGGTCTGGGACAAGACGACCGGCCAGCCGGTCTACAACGCGATTGTCTGGCAGGACACCCGGACCCAGTCGATCGTCGACGAGCTAGCGGCTGACGGGGGAGTGGAGCGGTTCAAGCAGAAGGTCGGGCTGCCGCTGGCCACCTACTTCTCGGGCACCAAGATCAAGTGGATCCTGGACAATGTGGACGGGGCACGGGCCAAGGCTGAGGCCGGCGACCTGATCTTCGGAAACACCGACTCGTGGGTCACCTGGAACCTCACCGGCGGCACCGACGGCGGCGTGCACATCACCGATGTCACCAACGCCTCGCGGACCATGTTCATGGATCTGGAGACCCTGTCCTGGGACGACGGAATCCTTGAGGCTTTTGGTGTGCCGCGCTCCATGATGCCGGAGATCAAGTCCTCCTCCGAGGTCTATGGGACCGTCCACACCTCCCAGCTGCTGCGCGAGGTGCCGGTTGCCGGCATCCTGGGCGACCAGCAGGCGGCGACGTTCGGTCAGGCGGCGTTCGAGAAGGGCGGCGCCAAGAACACCTACGGCACCGGCAACTTCATGATCGTCAACACCGGCGAGGAGATTGTTCACTCGAAGAATGGTCTGTTGACTACAGTCTGCTACAAGCTCGGCGACGCCAAGGCAGTCTACGCGCTGGAAGGCTCGATCGCTGTGACCGGGTCGTTGATCCAGTGGCTGCGGGACAACCTCGGCATCATCAAGTCGGCTCCCGAGGTGGAGCAGTTGGCTGAATCGGTCGAGGACAACGGTGGGGTGTACATCGTGCCAGCGTTCTCCGGCCTGTTTGCACCGTACTGGCGCGGCGAAGCCCGCGGCGTCATTGTGGGCCTGACCCGCTTCGTGAACAAGGGGCACATCGCGCGGGCCGCCCTCGAAGCCACCGCGTTCCAGACCCGCGAGGTGCTGGATGCGGCGAACGCCGATTCGGGAGTGGACATGGAGGACCTGCGGGTCGACGGCGGTATGGTCGCCAACGACGCGCTGATGCAGTTCCAGTCCGACATCCTCGGTATCCCGGTGATCCGGCCGAAGGTCACTGAGACCACCGCGTTGGGCGCAGCCTATGCGGCAGGTCTGGCGGTGGGTTTCTGGAAGGACACCGACGAGTTGGCTACCAACTGGGCCGAGGACAAGCGCTGGACGCCATCCATGGATGCGGGGGAGCGCGACCGCCAGTTGCGGCTCTGGAAGAAGGCTGTCACCCGGACGTTCGACTGGGTTGACGAGGACGTGAAGTAAGCCCAACCTTCAGGGTTGACCGGAAGGGGCGGTGGCTATCCGAAAGGATGGTCAACGCCCCTTCCGCGTGATCGGCCGGTCGGTACCTCACCTTTAGCCGGCCAGTACTTCCGCCGATCAGAACCTCCGCCGAGTAGCTGGCTGTGGCGGGCCGACGGCGTTCCGAGTCTCCAGAGCTAACGCCTCGACGGCATTTTTTCAGTACGGGCGGCGCGGTTAAAACGGTGGTGGATCGTCCAGGGGTGATGCTGGTGGTGGGTCCGGCCGGGTGATGTAGGTTTCGCCTGCCGGTGAGATGGCGATGATGGTCCCCGGCTCGGGTTGTCGATAATGCCAATAGCCTTCGGATTTGAGCCGGTGGTGACGTTTGCACAAGGCAGCGAGGTTGCCGTAGCTGGTCTTTCCACCGTTGGCCCAGGGTTTTGTATGGTCGAGTTCGCAAAACACTGCCAACCGGTTGCAGCCTGGATGACGACACGTCCGGTCCCGCACTCTGATGCTGTCTCGCAGGTCCTTCGGCACCCGATAGGTGGTGGCATCGGCCCCGAGGCGTGCCCCGGTAAAGGGGTGGGTGAGGATGCGTGTGAACGACGGCGCATGCCCCGCGAGTTTGCGGGCCAGGTCGGGGTTGATGGGCCCATAACCTTCAAGTTCTCCCGGTACATCCCCGCCAAGGAGGGTCATCACTGGAACAGTGACGAACACCTTCGCCTGGACACCCTGATAGCTGGCTCCACCGGCTTGATCGGCGCTCGGCCCGGAGCTGGTGAGGACGTCAGCAAACACGTCAGCTCGCAACTGGGTGAGGGTCCGGGGCTCATCCGGTCCCTGGAGGTTACGGGCGGCGGTGTCGACCCGATGGAAGATCCCTGCGGCTTNCAGGCAGATACGCTTCAAGCCACGCCACCACCCGATAATGCCGGGTCAGGAGTTCACTGTGTTCGATCAGGCTCCCGGCAGTCCGCTCCGGCAGATGCAGGGCGGCTCCAACTTCTGACTCCGTCAGTGTCCGGGCATACCCGAGGCGGCCAGCGGGGCCCATCGATTCGGTGGTCAGGTCAAGGAGGCGAGTGGCGATCTTCGCTTCCTGCGCATCGAGCCAGGACCTCGCCCTGTTGACGTCCTTCAACGCATCCAACGCCTGAGCCCCATCCAGCTCACCGACCGCAGTTAACCCCAGCCAGCCCGCCAACGCCCGGGTATCTTCCGGCTGGGCATCCGGCGACTGGGTGTCCGGCGACTGGACGTCCGTTGAGTCAGGGACGGTGTCAGCCACGGGAGCCGTCCATATCGCTTCGACACTCAGAGGACCGCCGGGACCGTACCCGGTCGCAGTCCCCGCAGTCGCAGTGGCCCCCGAAGTCCCCGCGGATGTATCCGCAGACCCGCCGTTGGAGGCCAAACCCGCGCCGAATTCGGGAGAGAATCCCGGTCCGGTAGAAGAAGCTTTACTGCTTTTCATACCTCCATTCCATCATCTGCCTCTGACAAAATGAGGTCCGTGGAAGAGCTCCGGAAAAAAAGTTTTAACCAATTTTTTCGGCCGGATCACGGCAGAGCTAGACGGCGTTAGCTGGCCCCAAAAGCTGCTCACCGTTTTGTGTGGGAGCTTGTGGGGACGAGTCATCCTGGAGGTTAGGGGATGACCCATTCCCAGGCGTCTTCGCCCAGATAGGACAACACCAGCGTTCCCTCCAGCGCGGGGACATCGAGGAGAACCGTTCCGGAAGCTGTCTCGCCGGGGCCGATTGACTGCGGCAAAATGGCGGTCTCTGGCAGGCAGCCGTAGGAGTTGCCAAACAACATGCCGTTGAACGTGGTTCCGTCGGCTTGAATGAACTTCCAGGCTCCAGCGTCAGCGTAGAAGCTGCCGCCGAGTTCATCTTTCAACTCTGGCTGGGTTTCGACATCGAGTTGCACTGCTAGCCCCGTGGTTTCATCGGATGGCTGTTGAAGGGCGTGTGAAAGAAGCGAAAAGGTGCTCTGACGAGGGAAAATAGTGGTGTCTAAGCCAATTTATCCCGGTCGTGAAGGAGCACCTTTTCGATGCACCACTTTACCCCTGTTTTCCCGTCGGTACCCGTTACTTTCAGTGGCCAGTCGCTGATTTCCCACGCCGGAGTCAGCGTCCTGACCGGCTTCATGGACGCGCTGGGTTTCGGCAGACTCTGCGAGGACAGACTCGGACAGTTTGTTCCCGCCAGCGCGAAGCACCGGCCCGGCCGGCTGGTGGGGTCCCTCGCGGCGATGCTTGCCGCGGGAGGTGAACACGCCTCGGACCTGGACATCCTGCGATCCTCACCCGGAGTCTTCGGCCAGTTGCCCTCGAACGCAACCGTCTCGCGGTTCTTCGAACGCACCGTGGTGAACCCCGAGTTGTTCAGCTACGGGTTTGAAACCCTGACCCGGGAACTGCGCACCCGGGCCTGGAACGCTGCAGGGAACCGAAACCCGGTCCTGGTCGCGGCGGCTGCGGACCCGCTGATCATCGACCTCGACGCGACCCTAGTGACCTCACACTCGGATAAGGAAAACGTCGCCGGAACCTACAAGGGCGGCTATGGGTTCGCCCCGTTCATCGCCAGCGTCGATTACGGTACCGGTAACGGTTCCGGGGAAATCCTCGCCGCGGTGCTACGGCCAGGGAGCGCCGGAGCTAACAGCGCCGAGGACCATATCCGGGTCTTCCACACCGCCGCAGCCCAACTCCCCGAGGAGTTCTACGACGAGACCGGGGCGCTGGCCGGCGAAAAGATTTTGGTCCGCACCGACAGTGCCGGGGCCTCACGGAAATTCCTCTGGCATCTGCACAGCCTCGGAGTGCAGTTCTCCACCAGCTACACCCTGCCGTTCGGCAAGGCGCACATGATCGAGTGGATCAGCGACAAAGAGTACTGGCAGCCGGCCCTGGACCAGTCCGGAAACGACCGGACCGACGCGTGGGTCATCAACGCCACCGACGTCATCCCCCTCACCGATTACCCGCCAGACACGAAACTGTTCCTGCGCACCGAGCCGCTCCACCCCGGGGCCCAGCCCTCCCTGCTCGACACCGACGGGCACCGGATCACCGCGTTCCTGACCAACTCACCCCGCTGGCACGGACCGTTCCTGGACGCCAGACACCGTGCCCGCGGGCGCTGCGAGAACCGGATCAAAACCCTGAAAAACACCGGCCTGGGCAAACTGCCGTTCTTCGACTTCGCCGCGAACCAGGCCTGGGCCAACATCGCTGCGCTGGCCTTCAATCTCGTCTCCTGGCTCCAGCTCGCCGCCCTCCCACACGGCCACCACGCCAAATCCTGGGACATCAAACGCTGGCGCTACCGGCTCTTCGCTACCGCCGGGAAAATCATCACCCGCGCCCGCCGCAAACAGCTCCTGCTCCCGGAATCAGCCCCGGAGAAAGACCTCCTGAAACTACTCCTGGACAACACCGGGCGTCTCAAACAACTCATAAGCCCACCGGGCTAAGCCTGGACCTCATCCTGTCCCGACAATAAGCCCCACCCCGGAAGTGGAACCGGCGCCAACCCCAAGCGAACCAACGGGGCAACACCACGCTGCCCAGAACCAGACACACCCTCCAGCCAACCCACCGGCACGAAACAGCAACCGATCACCGACAGCCATGAAAAATCGAGGCTAGGTAGTGACCGTTAATCGGCGGCTGAGCGTACTCTTCGGTGCACTTGGCTGGGGCGATCGACGTCACGGTGAAGTCGATGACGTTCGTGCTGCGGTCATTGGTATTGAAGATGCCTGCAGGCTCACCGACGTCCTTGACCAGGTTTCCCCTGTCGCTAGTCTCGGGCTCCTCAGCCTCCTCAGCCTCCTCAGCCTCCTCAGTCTCCTCAGGCGACGGCGACGGCGTCGCGGACCCGGTCTC
>NZ_ASZW01000192.1:0-9484 GCF_000468215.1 Arthrobacter sp. CAL618
AGGAGGTCCATGATGAGGGTGACCAACCAGAATGTTCGGTATAGCCTAGGCCGGTGCGTCGAAGATTCCGATCTCGCCACCGAGGTTCGTAAAGAATGTGCCGAGCTGGCCGCCGAATGCAGTTACACCGACAACGAGAACGACGGCGATGAGACCGACCATCAGGCCGTACTCAACCGCGGTCGCGCCAGTCTGTTCGCGGCGAAGGCGTTCGGTGGCTTTGAGGCCGAGGACGTGCAGGGTGGCAAAGAGAGAGACCATGTAATGCTCCTGGGAATGAGGTAAACGGTACGCCGGATGAGAACCGCCGCTGGATAGAAAGTAGCATTAGCAACTCCTTGAATACGGGTGCTTTTCTTATCCTGCGTAAACCCTGCGCAGAGGCTGTGATTCCGGTCCTAACCCTGCGGGAACTTGGCAGCATCTCGCTGATCTGGAGGGTCGGTGGCTCAGATCAGGTGTAATGCAAACTGATCAATTTCCCATCGATGCTCTGAACATCGATTGGAGTCTCATAGATGGCAGAAAGCACCTCGGGCCGCATGATGGTCTCAACCGGGCCCTGGTGAATGATCCTTCCGCCAGCCATGGCGACGATCTCGTCCGAATAGACCGAGGCGAAATTGATGTCGTGCATGACCAGCACCACCCGCTTGCCCAGGTCATCGGCGGTCCGGCGCAGCAGGCGCATGATCTCGACCGCATGCCGTAGATCCAGGTTGTTCAGCGGTTCATCGAGAAGGACATAGTCGGTGTCCTGCGCCAGCACCATCGCGATGAACGCCCGTTGTCGCTGCCCACCCGACAGCTCGTCGAGGAAACGAAACTGAAGTTCCGTCAGGTCGAGGTAGCGCAGGGCCTCGTCAATCCGTTTCTTGTCATCGGTGGTGAGGCGCCCCCGGGAGTGGGGGTAGCGTCCGAAAGCCACGAGTTCGCCCACTGTCAGGCGTGCAGTGAGGTGGTTGTCCTGATGCAGCATGGCAGTCTTTTTCGCCAGGACCCTGCCCGACGTCGTCGTGATGTCCAGCCCCTCAATGTGGACGGTGCCATGATCCATCGACAACAGTCGTCCAACGATCGAGAGCAGCGTCGACTTGCCGGCGCCGTTGGGGCCAATGATTGACGTGACCCCAATCCGACCGAGGTCCAGATTGACGTCGTCGACCACTGCCTGCGAGCCGTAGCTTTTTGTTACCCCTCGTAACGTGATCATCGGGGTCCCTTTCTGATCAGGAGAATGACGAACAAAATTCCGCCAGCAAACTCGATGATGATGCCCAGCGCCGTATTGAAGCCGAAGACCTGCTCGAGCATGAGCTGACCACCAACGAGAGCGATGATGCCCAGCAGGACCGTTCCAGGCAGCACCACGCGGTGCCGGCTGGTTCCAGTGAGGGCATACGCGAGGTTGGCGACAATCAGCCCGAAGAAGGTAATCGGCCCGACCAGCGCGGTGGACACCGAAACCAGGACCGCGATGAGGATCAACACGGTCATCACAGTCCGTCGGTGGTTGACGCCCAAACCTATTGAGTGGTTCTCGCCCAGCGCCAGGACGTCGAAGACTGGGAGCAGCCGCGCTCCGACCACCAGGCAAATCAGAACCGCTACCGCCGAGATGACAATGAGGTCCTCGTTCACCGCGTTGAAGCTTGCGAAGAACGAGTCCTGCAGCACGGCGAACGCCGCTGGGTCGAGCATCCGCTGGATGAATCCGGAGATGCTCCGAAAAAGCACCCCGAGGATGATCCCCACCAGGATCATCAGATGCAGGCTCCGGCGTGCCCCGAAGAACAGCCAGCGAAAGAGGAGGGAAGAGAACAGGACCATCGCGCCCACCTCGAGAACCCACTTCAGGCGGTCATCGACTGTCGCGAGGGTCAGGGCACCAAAGCTGAAGACAATGACCGTCTGGATCAGCACATAGAGCGCATCGAAGCCCATGATGGATGGGGTCAGGATCCGGTTGTTGGTGACGGTCTGGAAGAGGACTGTTGAGACGCCGACGGCAATGGCCACGAGCGTCATGGCTACGACTTTCCGTGCGCGGAACGGCACTGCGAATTCCCAGCTGCCAATGATTCCCACGGTGAGGAAGCAGACGATGCACCCGAGAGCCAGCAGACTCAGCACGGTGAGCACTGCTGTTGGTCGATCGGGCCGCCAACTCCGGCGCGCTCCCGGAGGCGAAGCTATCAATTTAGTGGGCACGGCCGGGGCTCCTCAAGAGCAGGAAGAGGAAGATCGCAGCCCCCACCACGCCGACGACAACACCCAGCGGTATCTCGTAGGGGAAACGCACCAGGCGGCCGATCATGTCGCAGACGAGGACGAAGCCGGCTCCCAGGACCGCGACCCAGGGCATCGAGTTCCTGACGTTGTCTCCCATCATCAGACTCACAACGTTGGGTACCACCAGCCCCAGAAACGGAATGACGCCGGCCGTCACGACGACGACGGCGCTGACCACCGACACGATCACCAGACCAAAGATCAGCAGGCGCCCGTAGTTGAGTCCAGCGTTGTTGGTGAACTGCTGGCCCAACCCTGCGACGGTGAATCGGTTGGCTGCCAGGTAGGCAGTGACCGTCATGGCGAAGGCAACCCAGAGGAGCTCGTACCGGCCCCTGAGGATCCCCGAAAAGTCACCGGTCATCCACACGCCGAGGGTCTGCAGCAGGTCAAGGCGGTAGGCGTAGAAGGTGGTCACCGCACCGATGATCCCGCCCAGCATGATGCCGACAAGAGGCACCAGCACGATCGACCGGACTGGAATGCGCCGCAGGATCAACAGGAAAAGGGATGTTCCGGCAAGGGCGAACAGCGCGGCCACCAGCATTTTCCCCATCAGGGAAACCTCTGGCAGGAAGACTGTTGCGACCAGCAATCCCAGGGCAGCTGATTCAGCAGTGCCGGTGGTGCTGGGCTCGACGAACTTGTTGCGCACCAGCATCTGCATGATGAGACCGACCACCGACAGGGAAATGCCGGTCAGAACCAGCGCGATGGTCCGTGGCACCCGGCTGGCGAGGAGCAGGAATGCTGCCTCACTATCGGCGCCGCCCCGTAGCAGGCTCGCCGGGGTGACGTCGCTGACGCCGATGAAGGTGCTGCCGATCGCCAGCGCCACGACGGCCACCCCGGCAAGGGGTAACAGTAGTGGCGCTGGTCCACGGCGACGGACCGGGGGAGTGGCCGGGTCGATGCTAGTGGTGCGCAGGGCTTGAGGGCCGATTACGACAGCCCGTCGATGACGGAATCAACCATGTCGTTCACCGCGGTGAGACCGCTCATGACGATGTACCAGGGCACAGGGTCCAGATACACCACTTGGTCCTCACTCCACGCGGTGCTCTCGGCAACTACCTCGTTGTCGAGGACTTCCCGGGCGTTGGCACTACCGGACTCGCCGACCGCTGCGTCACGGTCGATGACGAAGAGCCAGTCAGGGTTGGTTTCGAGCAGAAATTCGTTTGATACCGGATCGCCGTGGGTTTCCGCCTCGACGTCGGCAACAGCTGGTTCCAGGCCAAGCTCGTCATGCAGCCAGCCGAACCGGGACCCCGGTCCATAGGCGGTAATTTCCCCGGCGCTCGTCATGACGATCAGACCGGTTCCAGCCTCCCCTGCCACGGACTGGGCCTCACCGATCTTCGACGAGACCTCTTCCAGTGCGGCATCCGTCTCGGCCGTCTTGTCGAAGACCTCACCGAGCGTTTCCACGTTCTGGGTGAAGCTTCCGAGATAGTCTTCCCAGTCCAGGGTCAGGTCGATGGTCGGGGCGATCTTGCTCAGCTCGGCGTACGCCTCGGAGGACCGGTTGGCGACGATAATGAGGTCCGGTTCGGCAGCATTGACCGCCTCATAGTCCGGCTCGAAGAGGGTTCCCATATTCTGGTAGTCAGCGCCGGAGTACTTCTCGAGGTAGTCCGGCAGGTTATCCTGCGGGAGTCCGGCGACAGGCACACCAAGGGTATCCAGTGTGTCGAGCGAAGCCATGTCGAAGGTGACAACGGTTTCGGGAACGCCCTCCAGGACCGTCTCACCCTGGGCATGTTCAACCGTGAGCTCAGTGGCAGCCGACTCCGACGTTTCACTGGTCGCGTCAGTGCTGCTGGCTGCGGTCCCGCACCCCGCGAGGACGAGCGCCGTCGTTACGACGGCCGCGGAAAGGGCAACGGTCCGGCCCATGATGTGCTTCACCTGGAAACTCCAATCAACATGTCTGTTTACGGCACTTCCTGCCGGAACAATTAGGAAAGGCTAACCTAACCTTAAGTTTCAGCTTTCGGCAAAATCCCCGGATTCTCGGCTGCTGGCCGTCGAATCCGCCCGCTGTGAGGGTCCCCAGTCGTAGAAACGGCCCTGAGGCCAAGAGCTGCCGAGAGCAACCGGCCAACGTTGACCGGGGGGCCGTTTCTGGGCCGACAGGGCAACTCCCGCCGACGAGGACGGTCGACCCAGAGCTCGCTTTGACCTGGGGCACAGCTTCGCGCTAATCTGGGTAGTCGTTGTGCGTATCCCTCCTCGATACGTCCATGCCCGCGTGGCGACTCGGTTGCAGAGTCACCTGGCCCGCGGGGATGGCCGAGATAACCGGGATCACTGGCTTTCAGCCCTCACCTGAAGTTCCGGTAGCGCATGCATAAGCTGAGCTTTCGCGTGGGAATTAATCTTCCCGGCGTGGAGGCGTCACCGAACAAGAAACGAAGGCAAAAACCGTGCGTACGTACACCCCGAAGCCAGGCGACATCAACCGCCAGTGGCACGTCATTGACGCCACCGACGTTGTCCTAGGCCGACTTGCCAGCCAGACCGCAACACTGCTGCGCGGAAAGCACAAGCCGACCTTTGCACCCCATATGGATATGGGCGATTTCGTCATCATCATCAACGCCGAGAAGGTAGCCCTGACCGGCGCCAAGCTCGAGCAGAAGCGTGCATACCGCCACTCCGGGTTCCCGGGTGGCCTCTCGTCGGTCAACTACGCAGAGCTGCTGGAACAGAATCCAGTCCGCGCTGTGGAGAAGGCCATCCGAGGCATGCTTCCCAAGACTTCCCTGGCTGCCCAGCAGATCGGGAAACTGAAGGTCTACCGCGGTGCCGAGCACCCTCACGCTGCCCAGCAGCCCAAGACCTTCGAAATTACCCAGGTCGCCCAGTAGTCCTGGCCACCACACACTAAGAAATTAATTCAAGGAGAACCGTGGCTCAGAACACTGAAGAGCTGAATGAACCAACTGAGGAGCTCACGAGCTACACCTCAGAAACCGGCGAGACCACCGAGGCAACCGCCAAGGAACGTCCCGCACTGACTGTCGGCGGCGGAGCCGTTGGCCGTCGCAAGGAAGCAGTTGCACGGGTCCGGCTCGTCCCGGGTACCGGCAAGTGGATCGTGAACGGCCGCGAACTGGCCGATTACTTCCCCAACAAGCTGCACCAGCAGGAAGTCAACGATCCGTTCAAGATCCTTGACCTCCTGGGCTCCTACGACGTCGTCGCCCGCATCCACGGTGGTGGCCCATCCGGCCAGGCCGGTGCGCTGCGCCTCGGCGTCGCCCGTTCCCTGAACGAGATCGACCGCGAGAACAACCGTGCCATCCTCAAGAAGGCCGGCTTCCTGACCCGCGACGCACGAGTGATCGAGCGTAAGAAGGCTGGTCTCAAGAAGGCTCGCAAGGCACCTCAGTACTCGAAGCGCTAGAGCACCGCGTGGACCGGCCCGCATCGTCAAGGGTGTCCGGTTCTGTGTGCTTCCCAACGCCCATCCGGGTTCCGGATGGGCGTTGGGTGTTTAAGATCGGGATCTATTCCCCCTGAATTAGGATGTACATCGATGAGTAGATTATTTGGGACCGACGGTGTCCGTGGACTGGCAAATGAACTGATCACGCCGGAGCTGGCAATGCAGCTGGCCCAGGCGGCGGCAGTGGTACTCGGCCACCGCTTCACCAACGGCAGACGGCCCACCGCGGTGATCGCACGCGACCCGCGGATCAGCGGTGACTTCATTGCTGCGGCAGTCGAAGCCGGCCTGGCCGGAGCTGGGGTTGACGTGTTCGACGCCGGAATTCTCCCCACGCCCGCCGCGGCTTTCCTGGTGGCGGACCTGGACGTCGACTTCGGCGTCATGATCTCCGCCTCCCACAACGCCGCACCTGACAATGGCATCAAGTTTCTCGCACGCGGGGGCAAGAAGCTTGATGACACGATCGAGGACGCGATCGAGCTGGAACTGACCCGTCCAGCCCTCCGGCCCACCGGAGGAGATGTCGGCCGGATCCAACGCTTCGCAGACGCCGAGGACCGCTACGTGGTCCACCTCCTGCAGACCCTCCCCAATCGGCTGGAGGGAGTCAAGGTGGTGTTGGACTGCGCCCACGGAGCCGCCAGCGGCTGCTCACCCCAGGTTTTCGCTGACGCGGGCGCCGAGATCGTTGTCATCGGAGCTGACCCCGACGGGATCAACATCAACGACGGGTACGGGTCTACCCACCTCGGACCCCTCCAGGCCGCTGTGCTCGAGCATGGAGCTGACCTGGGAATCGCCCACGACGGCGACGCCGACCGGTGTCTCGCCGTCGACCATGAAGGAAACATCGTCGACGGCGACCAGATCATGGCGATCATGGCCGTGGCGATGAACGCTGCTGGAACCCTGAAGGACAGCACCCTGGTTGCCACGGTGATGAGCAACCTCGGGCTGAAGCTCGCTCTCCGCGAGGCAGGCATCAGCCTGCGGGAGACGGGGGTGGGCGACCGGTACGTGCTCGAGGGAATGCGCGACGGCGGCTACAGCCTCGGCGGCGAGCAGTCGGGGCACGTCATTTTCGCAGAGTACGCCACCACCGGGGACGGCGTTCTGACCGGCCTGCAACTGGCGGCGCAGGTGGCGCGGACCGGACGGACGCTCAAGGAGCTGTCCCAGATCATGAACAAGCTCCCTCAGGTGCTCATCAACGTCAAGGGCGTCGACAAGGCCGCCGTAACCACGAACGAGCATGTCCAGCAGGCAGTCCTCGAAGCGCAGGACGCGTTGGGGGAGACCGGCCGGGTGCTCCTGCGGCCCTCCGGCACCGAACCGGTGGTGCGGGTCATGGTGGAGGCTGCCGACATGGCGACCGCCCAGCTGACCGCCGACCGCCTCGCTGAGACTGTGTCGCTCCGGTTGGCTCTGGCTTCCGCCTAGGACCGGTTGGCCAGGCTGTCCCGGATCTCGGTCAGCAGGGCGACCTGGGGGTCCACAGCGGGCCCTTCCTCCACAATGCCAAGGCTTCGATTGCGGCGTTCGATCATCTTGTTCATCGGCAGCACGATCACGAAGTAGACGGCGGCCGCGATCAGGAGGAAGTTGACGATCGCCGTGAGGAGTACCCCAAACAGGATGTCGTTGCCATTGATGGTGACCTTAGCGAAGTCGTCGAAGTTCGGTGAGCCCACCAAAGCCGAGATCAGTGGCATGAGAACCGAATCGACAAGAGCTGTAACGACGGCGCCGAAGGCCGTGCCGAGCACCACGGCGACGGCGAGGTCGACGACGTTGCCCTTCATGATGAATTTCTGGAATCCGTTGAGCATCCGCTAAGGATAGCATCGCTAGCCGTAGTCGGGCGCATCGGGCAGCCCGAAGTGCTCCTCGAGGGTCTGCACTCCGTTGTCCCGCATGGCGCCCGAGGTCTCAACCCCGACAAACCGGTAGTGCCACGACTCGGCGAGGAACCCCGTGGTGTCCTGGCGGCCCTCTGGGTACCGCAGGATGAGGCCAAACCTGTGGGCGTTGTCCGCGGCCCAGGCCGCAGCGGCTGTCTCCGCAAAACAGGATCGGAGGGTACAGGCGCCGTCGTCCTGCCCGATGTCGAAGGCCAGCCCGGTCTGGTGTTCGGAGAAGCCGGGCCGGGCGGAGTAGTTGTCCGCGTCCTCGGGGCTGCCGTTGCGACTCACCCAGTAGTCGTAGGTAGCGGCCTGGACGGGGTAGGAGCGGTAGCCGCTGACCAGGGTGAGCCAGACGTCGTCGTCGGCGGCTGCGGCGAACATCTCCTCCACAGCCTCGGCCGCATCAGGGCGCAGGGTTGCATTGACGCGATCCGTCGCGAGGGGCACCTTGGGAAGGACGAGGTCCGCCGGGGTGTAGTCGATCGGGGCGANCCGTTTGTTGACGACGACGGTGGCGGCCGAGGGATCGGCGTAGTCGTCCGATACAGAGTCTCCCGAAACAGAGTCTCCCGATGCAGAGCCGGCCGCCGCTGAGCCGGCAGGGGCAGGGACCGAGCCGGCAGCGGGAGCCGCAGCTGACGACGGCGACCGTTGAGCGGGCGCGGGGATCTGGCCGACGGCAAAGCTCGGGATGTCCGATGCCGTCGGGCCCTGGGCGGGTGTGCCGCAGCCGGTGACGGCGGCAGCCAGGATCGCTGCCGTCACCAGCAACCGACGCGGGGGCCGTCGACGCATCCGGTCAGGTCTTCCGCAGCAACATCCGCCGCACCGAATGATCGGCTTCCTTGGTCAGCACCAGCTGCGCCCGGCCCCGGGTTGGCAGCACATTGGCCATCAGGTTGGGCTCGTTGATCCGCTTCCAGATGCCGAGCGCTGTCTCGCGGGACTCGTCGTCGGTCAACGACGCATACCGGTGGAAATAGGACTGGGGGTTGGCGAACGCACCCGAGCGCAGTGACTGGAACCGTTGGACGTACCACTGCTCAATGTAGGAGGTCTTGGCATCGACATAGATGGAGAAATCGAAGAAGTCACTCAAAGCCAGCCCGGACCGCCCATCGGCACGGGTCCTGGCGGGCGCCAGCACATTGAGGCCCTCCACAATGAGCACGTCGGGACGCCTCACCACCACTTCACGGTCGGGCACGATGTTGTAGGTCAGGTGGGAGTACCACGGGGCGCGCACCTCATCGGCTCCGCTCTTGACCTCGCTGACGAACCTGAGCAGGCGTCGTCGATCATAGGATTCAGGGAAGCCCTTGCGCTGCATCAGGCCGCGGCGTTCCAGCTCATCATTGGGGTACAGGAACCCATCGGTGGTGACCAGCTCCACGTTGGGGGTGTCCGGCCAGCGGCTCAACAGCTCGCGCAGCACCCGGGCCGTCGTCGACTTTCCGACGGCCACCGAACCGGCGACCCCGATAACGAAGGGGGTGCGGGTGCGTTGCTCGCCCAGGAATGTCGTAGTGGCGGCGTGCAGCTCACCTGCGGCCGCCACGTAGAGGGACAGGAGCCGCGACAGGGGAAGGTAGACCTCACGCACCTCATCGAGGTTGAGCTCATCGCCCAGCCCCCGCAGCCGAAGAATGTCCTCAAGGCCGAGGGGGGAGCTGATCTCGTTGGAGAGCCGCGCCCAGGTCTGACGGTCCAACTCAACGAAGGGTGTGAAGTTGCTCTCCGCACCATTGCCCGGGGTCACCCCGGGATTTGTCTCATTCACCATCTGAATTGTGCCTGCTGGCGGCCTCAGATGCGAACCTCACCCAGGCGG
>NZ_ASZW01000193.1:0-14441 GCF_000468215.1 Arthrobacter sp. CAL618
CTAGGGAGCGGCGGCCTGCGTCTGAACGCCCGGGCTGACGGTACTCTTAAGCCCATGTGTGGAATCGTAGGCTACGTAGGCCGATCAACAGTGTCCTCAGACGGTACAACCGCAACCCATGGCGCGCTCGACGTCGTCATGGAAGGTTTGCGGCGCCTTGAGTATCGCGGTTACGACTCGGCCGGAGTGGCAGTTTTGACCCCCAACGGCATCGAGTCGCGGAAGAAATCCGGCAAGCTCAGCAACCTGGTGGCCGAACTCGAGGCCCGACCGCTGACCGCGTCCCTGACCGGTATCGGCCACACCCGCTGGGCGACCCACGGTGCACCCAATGACACCAACGCACACCCCCACCTCGCCGACAACGGCCGGCTGGCCGTCATTCACAACGGCATCATCGAGAACTTCGCCGAACTCAAGGCAGGGCTGCTTGAACAGGGCGAAACGTTCCTCTCCGAAACGGACACCGAGGTAGCGGCAGCGCTGCTCGGCAGCATCTACCGGGAACTCTCGGCCGCTGGCGACCCTGACCCGCTCACCCATGCCATGCGCAAAGCCAGCCAGCAACTGGAGGGCGCCTTCACCCTCCTCGCCGTGCACCAGGACTCGCCGGGCATTGTCGTCGCGGCCCGCCGCAACTCGCCCCTCGTCGTCGGCCTTGGCGACGGCGAGAATTTCCTCGGCTCCGACGTGTCAGGCTTCATTGACTTCACCCGCCGCGCCGTCGAGCTGGGCCAGGATCAGGTTGTCACCATCACCCCCGACGACGTCGTCATCACCGACTTCTTCGGTGCCCCGGCCGAGGGCAAGGAATTCCACGTGGACTGGGACGCGGCGGCCGCGGAAAAGGGCGGCTACCCCTCCTTCATGGAGAAGGAAATCAATGACCAGCCCGACGCCGTCGCGCAGACCCTCCTGGGCCGCTCCGACGCGAAGGGCAAGCTGATCCTTGATGAGCTGCGGATCGACGAGACCATCCTGCGCTCCGTGGACAAGATCGTGGTCCTCGCCTGCGGCACGTCGGCCTACGCCGGACAGGTAGCCAAGTACGCCATCGAGCACTGGTGCCGTATCCCCACCGAGGTGGAGCTCTCCCACGAGTTCAGGTACCGCGATCCGATCGTCAACGAGAAGACGCTCGTGGTCGCCATCTCCCAGTCCGGTGAGACCATGGATACCCTGATGGCGGTGCGCTACGCCCGCGAACAGGGCGCCAAGGTGGTGGCGATCTGCAACACCAACGGATCCACCATCCCGCGTGAGTCAGACGCCGTGCTGTACACCCACGCCGGTCCGGAAATCGCCGTCGCCTCGACGAAGGCGTTCCTCGCCCAGATCACCGCTGCCTACCTGCTGGGTCTGTACCTGGCGCAACTGCGCGGCAACAAGTTCGGCGACGAGATCGCGGACGTCCTGGCCGATCTCGCCGACATGCCAGCGAAAATCCAGAGCATCCTGGACAACGCCGACAAGGTCAAGAAGCTTGCCCGCGACATGTCCAACGCCAAGTCGGTGCTCTTCCTGGGCCGGCACGTCGGATTCCCGGTGGCGATGGAGGGTGCCTTGAAGCTCAAGGAACTCGCCTACATCCACGCCGAAGGGTTCGCCGCCGGCGAGTTGAAGCACGGCCCCATCGCGTTGATTGAGGATGGGCAGCCGGTGGTCGTCGTGGTGCCGTCACCGAACGGCAGGGATTCCCTGCACGCCAAGGTGGTCTCCAATATCCAGGAGATTCGCGCCCGCGGCGCAGTCACCATCGTGATCGCCGAGGAGGGCGACACCTCGGTGGAAGCCTACGCCGAACACGTGTTCTACGTCCCCAAGACTCCCACCCTGCTGGCGCCGCTGCTCACCACTGTGCCGTTGCAGATCTTCGCCTGCGAGCTGGCGTCCGCCAAGGGGTACGACGTCGACCAGCCCCGCAACCTGGCCAAGTCAGTCACGGTTGAGTAATAACCGATGATCGTTGGCATAGGCGTTGACGTTGTTGACATAGACCGGTTCGGGCGGCAGCTGGAACGGACGCCTGGCCTGCGTGAACGATTGTTCGTGCCGGCCGAGCGGGTGCTGAACCTGCGCTCGCTCGCCGCCCGGTTCGCCGCCAAAGAGGCGGTGGCCAAGGCCCTCGGCGCCCCCGCGGGAATGAACTGGCAGGACTGCTGGATTGGGCTCGACGCTGCCGGTAGCCCATCGGTGGAAGTCAAAGGCACCGTGGCGGCCGCCGCCGCCGCGAAGGGTGTGCACCGCTGGCACCTCTCGCTCAGCCATGACGGAGGGGTGGCGACGGCGATGGTGGTCGCCGAAGCCGAAGCCGGACCCGTGGCATCAACAGCACCGTCGGTCGGGATAGACTCCTAAGTATGCTTAGCGCCTATTCGGGCAGTGCGATCCGTTCGGCTGAAGCCCCTCTCCTCGACGCCGGGCACGGCGCTGCCCTGATGCAGCGCGCAGCCCACGGTCTTTACGCTGCCGCCGCCGCCGAACTGACCAGCCGGATCGGCGGCTGTTACGGGCGCACAGCGGTGGTTCTCGCCGGCAGCGGCAACAACGCCGGCGACGCCCTTTTCGCGGCCGCACGCCTGGCCGGCAGGGGAGTGCGCACGACGGCGATCCTCACCTCCGCCACCACTCATCCGCTGGCACTCGCAGCGTTTCAACGCGCCGGCGGCCGCGTTGAACTGCTCAGCCCAGCGACCACCGGACGCCTGGTGGGGTCAACCGCCGCGGCGGACCTTGTCATTGACGGGATTCTGGGGATCGGCGGGTCCGGCGGTCTCCGCGAACCTGCGGCCACCCTGGTCCGGGAGCTCGCCGCGGCGGCTACCGGCATCGTCGTCGCCTGCGACCTTCCCAGCGGGGTGGATGCGGACACCGGCGTGGTCAACGAACCGGTCCTTCACGCCGACCTC
The DNA here is from genome assembly GCF_000468215.1 of Arthrobacter sp. CAL618. Classification (NCBI taxonomy): domain Bacteria; kingdom Bacillati; phylum Actinomycetota; class Actinomycetes; order Micrococcales; family Micrococcaceae; genus Arthrobacter; species Arthrobacter sp. CAL618. Next base: position 2,910 of record NZ_ASZW01000193.1, read on the forward strand.
ACGGTCACCTTCGGTGCGCTCAAGACCGGGCTCCTCACGGGGCCGGGGGCGCACGCCGCGGGGCGCGTCGTCGTCGTCGACATCGGGCTCTCCGAGCCGCTGCCGGAACCTGACCTATTCCGTCTTGAGGCCGCCGACGCCGCGGCCCTGTACCGCAGGCCCCGCCCCGCCGACCACAAGTACACCCGCGGAGTGCTCGGCATTGCCGCCGGTTCGGCGATGTACCCGGGCGCGGCGGTCCTGGCAACCGGAGCCGCCCTGGCCACCGGGCTGGGAATGGTCAGGTATCTCGGACCACCGTCGGTCGCCGCCCTGGTCAACCGGACCCACCCCGAGGCGGTCTGCTCCCAGGGGCAGGTCAAGCCGACCCACGTCCAGGCCTGGTTGGTTGGCCCCGGGGCCGACGAGGACCCGGACCAGCGGCGCCGGGCCCGCGACGCGATGGCGTCCGGCCTGCCCACGGTGGTCGACGCCGGTGCGCTGGCGCTCCTGCCGCGCAGGCTGGGACCACAGGTGATCCTGACCCCTCATGCGGGCGAGCTGCAGGCGGTGCTGGCGAGGCGCAAGGTCAGGGCTATCCGGCGCGACATCGAGGCGGCCCCCACCGAGTACGCCCGCATCGCGGCTGAGCTCACCGGTGCCACAGTGCTGCTCAAGGGTGCAGTCACAGTGGTGGCGTCGCCGTCGGGCACGCTGTTCAGCCAGGCGGAAGCGACGCCGTGGCTCGCCACCGCAGGATCGGGGGATACGCTCGCTGGCATACTGGGCGCCCTGGTGGCAACACTTGCCGACGACGACGGCGACGCTGCCATCGACCGCATCGGCGTACCGGTGCAGGACAAGTGGGCGGCGATAGCAGCAGCTGCGGCGCTGCTCCACGGTCTGGCCGGGACCAGGGCTGCCGGGTTCGGGCCGATCGTGGTCTCGGAGCTGCCGCAACACCTTGGTGCGGTCCTCGCGGACCTGCTCACCGCCCCACCCGGCAAGGACACAATTCACTAACTAGTCACCTGGTTGCGCTATGAAGGTAGCTGGACCGTTCACTTTTCGACCAACGAATTACACCACTTCAGGAGAACACATGGAACTCTGGCCCGGCGAAGCGTACCCTCTGGGCGCTACCTATGACGGCACCGGTACCAACTTTGCGTTGTACAGCGAGATTGCCGACAGGGTGGAGCTCTGCCTGTTCGAGGACGACGGCACCGAAACCCGCGTGCACCTCAACGAGGTGGACGGCTACGTCTGGCACGGGTACCTGCCGCACATCGTCCCGGGCCAGAAGTACGGCTACCGGGTCCACGGTCCCAACGCCCCCGAAGAGGGCCACCGCTGCAACCCGAACAAGCTCCTCCTGGACCCGTACGCCAAGGCCGTCCACGGCCAGATGGACTGGGACCCGGCACTGTTCGGGTACAACTTCGGCGACGAAAACTCGATCAACAATGACGATTCGGCACCCCACATGATGCTGGGCGTCGTCGTCAACCCATTCTTCGACTGGGACGGCGACCGTAAGCCACGGATCCCGTACCACCAGTCGGTCATTTACGAAGCCCATGTCAAGGGACTCACCCAGCTGCACCCGGAGGTCCCCGAGGAACAGCGCGGCACGTACGCCGGCGTTGCGCACCCTTCAGTCATCTCGCACCTGCAGAAGCTGGGAATCACCGCCATCGAACTGATGCCAGTGCACCAGTTCGTCAATGACAGCACCCTCCAGGAAAAGGGCCTCACCAACTACTGGGGCTACAACACCATCGGCTTCTTCGCACCGCACAACACCTACGGCTCCGCCGGTGACACCGGCGAACAGGTCCAGGAATTCAAGGCCATGGTGCGTGAACTCCACCTGGCCGGCATCGAAGTGATTCTCGATGTCGTGTACAACCACACCGCCGAGGGCAACCATCTGGGCCCCACCCTGTCGATGCGCGGCATCGACAACTCCGCGTACTACCGGCTCGTCGAAGACGACAAGAAGTACTACATGGATTACACCGGCACCGGCAACTCACTGAACGTGGGCAACCCGCACTCCCTGCAGCTCCTGATGGACTCACTGCGCTACTGGGTGACGGAAATGCACGTCGACGGTTTCCGCTTCGACCTCGCGTCCACCCTGGCCCGCGAGTTCTACGACGTCGACCGCCTGTCGGCGTTCTTCGAACTGGTCCAGCAGGACCCAGTGGTCTCCCAGGTCAAGCTCATCGCCGAGCCGTGGGACGTTGGACCCGGCGGCTACCAGGTGGGCAACTTCCCACCGCAGTGGACCGAGTGGAACGGCAAGTACCGCGACACGGTGCGTGACTTCTGGCGTGGAGAACCGTCGACGCTGGGCGAATTCGCCTCACGCCTGACCGGCTCAGCAGACCTCTACGAGCAGTCAGCACGCCGCCCGGTCGCATCGATCAACTTCGTCACCGCCCATGATGGCTTCACCATCCGCGACCTCGTGTCCTACAACGAGAAGCACAATGACGCCAACGGTGAAGACAACAACGACGGCGAAACCCACAACCGGTCCTGGAACTGCGGTGAGGAAGGCCCCACCGACAACCCCGAGGTCAATACCCTCAGGGTCCGCCAGCAGCGCAACTTCATTGCCACCCTCCTGCTGTCGCAGGGTGTGCCAATGCTGCTGCACGGTGATGAGCTGGGCCGCACCCAGCAGGGCAACAACAACACCTATGCACAGGACTCCGAGATCAGCTGGATTCACTGGGACCAGATGGACCAGCCGCTGCTCGAATTCACTGCCGCTGTGAACCGGCTGCGGTCGGAGCACCCGACGTTCCGCCGTCGCCGGTTCTTCGACGGCCGGCCGGTACGACGCGGCGAGGGCGAGGCCCTGCCGGACATCGTATGGCTGGGCACCGACGGCACCGTCATGGCACCCGAGGATTGGGACACCGGGTTCGGCCGATCCATTGGCGTGTTCCTGAACGGCCAGGGTATCTCCGGCCGCGACGCCCGCGGGCAGCGGATCACCGACCAGAACTTCCTGCTGTTGTTCAACGCCAGCGACGAGCCGGTCGACTTCACCCTCCCACCGCAGGAGTACGCCCCGACCTGGGACGAGGTCATCGATACCGCAGGCAAGTACGCCGACTCGGACGCCATCCCAGCGGAAGCCACGATCACGCTGGAAGCCAAGTCAATGGTGGTGTTGCGCGCCCACGCCGAAACCGAGGATCTCGATCACTCGGTGGCAGCGTCACTGGCTGCGTTGGCCAACTCGCACCAGCCCGGCGGCGCCTAACCGCCTGGATCACCCCAGGCACCGCAGCAGTTCACCCTGCCGCAGTTCGAACGACACACAGCACCGAAGTTCAGGAGTACATCCATGAGGATCCCGAAGTCGACCTACCGGTTGCAGATTCAATCCGAGTTCGACCTGAAGGCTGCCGCGGCGGTGGTCCCTTACCTGCGGGACCTGGGCGTGGACTGGGTTTACCTGTCGCCGGTGCTGACGGCCGAGAAGGGATCGGGACACGGTTACGATGTCACCGATCCCACGGCGATCGACCCGGAGCGCGGCGGACGGGACGCCTTCGTGGCGCTCTCGGNGGCGTCCTGGTGGACATTGTGCCCAACCACCTGGGAGTGCAGACCCCTGCGCAGAACCCCTGGTGGTCCTCGCTGCTCAAGGGCGGGCAGAACTCGCCCTACGCCGAGGCGTTCGACGTCGACTGGGCGGCCGCGGACGGGAAGATCCGTCTGCCGGTCCTCGGCGACGGGGATGACGAACTGTCGGCCCTGGAGCTCGACGGCGGGGAACTGCGCTACTACGATCACCGGTTCCCGATCGCTGACGGCAGCTACGAAACTGGAGACACGGCCCAGGCCGTTCATGCCCGGCAGCACTACGAGCTGGTGAACTGGCGGCGCGCGGACAGCGAACTGAACTACCGCCGGTTCTTCGGCGTCAACACCCTGGCGGGGGTGCGAGTCGAAGTGCCACGGGTCTTCGATGAGTCCCACAGCGAGATCCGCAGCTGGTTTGAGGAATCCCTGGTGGATGGGCTCCGGATCGATCACCCGGACGGGCTGGCCGACCCTGCAGGCTACCTGGACCGGTTGCGTGAACTCACCGGCGGGGCCTATGTCCTGGTCGAGAAAATTCTGGAGCCGGGCGAAGTCCTCCCGCCGGAATGGGCGACCGAAGGCACCACCGGCTACGACGCGCTCGCCGATATTGACCGCCTGTTCGTGGACCCGGCCGGCCAAGCCGCACTTGAACGGGTTGCGCCGGTCGAGGATTTCCACTCGATGATCCACGGCACCAAACGCGGGATCGCCGATGGGATCCTCCGGTCGGAGGTGTTGCGGCTGACCCGCCTGGTTCCGGCCGATGCCGGCCTCGACCCCGAGCAGACCGCCGACGCTATCGCCGAACTGCTGGCGTGTTTCCCGGTCTACCGCAGTTACCTGCCCGGTGGTGCGGACTACCTCGACGACGCCGTCGTCGCCGCCCAGGTGCACCGCCCCGACCTGGCCCCCACACTCAAGGCGCTGCACCCCCTGCTCAACCCCTACCTGGCCGACCCTGACGCCGCGCGCACCGACACCCCCCTGACCGAGTTGGCCACCCGGTTCCAGCAGACCTCGGGCATGGTGATGGCCAAAGGGGTCGAGGACACCGCGTTTTACCGGTACAACCGGCTCACCTCACTGAACGAGGTAGGCGCCGACCCGTCCATTTTCTCTATCGGCCGGATCGAGATGCACAACCGTCTCCTCCGCCGCCAGCGCGACAACCCACTGTCCATGACGGCGCTGAGCACCCACGACACCAAACGCAGCGAGGACACCCGGGCTAGGATCAGCGTCCTGTCCGAAATGGCCGACGAGTGGGCCACAATTCTTGACCAGCTCGACGACGCCGCGCCCCTCGGTGACCCGGCCTTCTCGTCACTGCTTTGGCAGGCCATGGTCGGCGCGTGGCCGCTCAGCCGCGAACGGGCCCACGCCTACGTGGAAAAGGCCTCCCGCGAAGCCGACTCCAGTACCCACTGGACAGCCCCGAACGACGCCTTTGAGGACCGCATGCACGCCGCGGTCGACGCGGCTTACGACACACCGGCGGTCACAGCCCTCATCACCGCTCTGGTGGACAAGATCAAGGGCTACGGCTGGTCAAACTCCCTGAGCGCGAAGCTGCTGCAACTGACCATGCCCGGCGTCCCCGACGTGTATCAGGGTTCCGAATTCTGGGAAGACTCCCTGGTGGACCCCGATAACCGCAGGCCCGTGGACTTCGAAGCGCGGAAACAAGCACTGGTGAACCTGGCCTTCGGTGCGCTGCCGGCGGTCGACGAGTCAGCGGTGGCCAAGCTGCTCGTGGTCTCCCGCGCCCTGAAGCTACGCCGCGACCGGCCCGAACTGTTTGGCGGGTACACCGCCGNCCGGTGCGGCCGCCGATCATGTGTTCGCCTTCGACCGCGGGGGGGCTCTCACCCTGGTGACCCGGCTACCCCTCGGCCTCGAACGCCAGGGCGGCTGGAAGGACACCTCGATCGTGCTGCCGGAGGGCCAGTACAGCTGCGCCATCACCGGTGCATCCTTCTCCGGCGGTCCCGTGCCCGCCAAAACCATTTTTGAAACCTACCCAGTAGCAATGCTGGTCCGGGAGGACGCATCATGAGGAAACCATTCGACGTCTGGGCCCCCAAGGCAACCACCCTCTCGCTGCACGCCGATGGCACCACCTCGGCCATGACCAGAAGCGACGACGGCTGGTGGACCGTTGACACGCTCCCGGCGGCAACGGAGGGCACCACCTACGGGTATCTGGTGGACGGCGCTGAGTCGCCGATCCCCGATCCCCGGTCCCGCCGCCAGCCCGACGGCGTGCACGGACTCTCCCAGACCTTCGACCCGAGCTCCTACGCGTGGCAGGACAGCTCCTGGGCGTCTCCGGGCCTCAACGGCGGAGTGATCTACGAACTGCACATCGGGACCTTCACGCCCGAGGGCACCTTTGATGCGGCGATCGGCAGGCTCGACTACCTGGTCGGATTGGGGGTCCAGCACATCGAGCTCCTCCCGGTGAACGCGTTCAACGGCACCCACAACTGGGGGTACGACGGCGTCCTCTGGTTCGCGATCCAGGAGACCTACGGGGGTCCCGCCGGATACCAGCGGTTCGTCGATGCGGCGCACCAGCGGGGTCTGGGCGTCATCCAGGATGTGGTGCACAACCACCTGGGACCCAGCGGCAACTATCTGGGCCAGTTCGGCCCGTACCTGACCGAAGGCAAAGCGAATACCTGGGGCGATTCGCTGAACCTCGATGGGCCGCAGTCCGATGAGGTCCGCCGCTACGTGCTGGACAATATTCGGATGTTCTTCAAGGACTTCCACGTCGACGGCCTCCGCCTCGACGCGGTGCACGCACTGCACGACGAACGTGCGGTGCACATTCTCGAGGAATTCGCCCAGGAGACCGACACCCTTGCCACGGAACTGGGCAAACCCCTGTTCCTGGTCGCCGAGTCAGACCTGAACAATCCCCGGCTCATTACCTCACGTGCCGCGGGCGGCTACGGGCTGACCGGCCAGTGGAGCGACGATTTCCACCACGCCGTGCACGTCAACGTCACCGGGGAAACCACCGGCTACTACGAAGACTTCGACTCGGTAGGCGCGCTGGCCAAAGTCATGACAGAGGGGTTCTTCCACAACGGTACCTACTCGTCCTTCCGCGAACGCGGCCATGGACGGCCTATCGACCCGGCCCACATCAGCACGCACCAGCTGGTGGTCTGCACACAGAACCACGACCAGATCGGTAACCGAGCGGCCGGTGACCGGATGGGCGCCACCGTTGGCTTCGCCCAGCTGGCGCAGGCCGCTGTCCTGAACCTTGCCGGGCCCTTCACCCCGATGCTGTTCATGGGTGAGGAATTTGGGGCCTCCACCCCCTGGCCGTTCTTCACCTCCCACCCCGAACCGGAACTGGGCAAGGCAACAGCCGAGGGCCGGCTGCGCGAATTCGAACGGATGGGCTGGGACGCCGACACTGTGCCCAACCCGCAGGATCCAGCGACCTTCGCGTCAGCCAAGCTGGACTGGGAAGAAGTGGAGACCGGTGACCACGCCCGCCTTCTGGAGGTGTACCGCCAGCTGATCCGGTTGCGGCGCGACACTCCTGACCTGATGAACCCCGACTTCACTGCCGTGTCCGTCGATTTCAGCGAACCCGAAAAGTGGCTGGCGATCCGCCGTGGCGGGACCGTCGTCGTCGTCAACCTCGCCGACGAGGAGCGGACCGTTCCCGTGGACGCCTCACAGGTTCTGCTGTCCACCGTCCCAGGCGAGGTGCTGGACGCCGGCCGGTGCACCCTTCCGGCCCGCGGGTCGGCAATTCTCAGCTGATTCAGCCAGCCCGCCGCATCACCCTTCCCCCGACCTAGGAGAGACCCATGACGTATCACCCAGCCGATGACCGTTACGACACGATGCCCTACCGCCAGGTGGGGCGCAGCGGGCTGCAGCTCCCCGCGGTGTCGCTCGGCCTGTGGCACAACTTCGGGGATGACAAACCGTTCGCCGATCAGCGGGCCATTCTGCGGCGCGCCTTCGACCTGGGCGTCACCCACTTCGACCTGGCCAACAACTACGGCCCCCCTGCGGGCAGCGCCGAAACGAACTTCGGACGGCACCTCAAGGACGACTTCGCTCCGTTCCGCGACGAGCTGGTCATCTCCAGCAAGGCCGGCTACGACATGTGGCCGGGCCCTTACGGCGAGTGGGGATCCAGGAAGTACCTGCTCGCCAGCCTCGACCAGTCACTGAACCGGATGGGTCTGGACTACGTGGACATTTTCTACAGCCACCGTCCTGACCCGAACACGCCGCTCGAGGAGACCATGGGCGCCCTGGACACCGCGGTGCGGTCGGGGCGGGCCCTGTACGCGGGGATCTCCTCCTACTCGCCGGAGAAAACTGCTGAAGCCGCGGCAATCCTCAGGGAGCTCGGCACGCCTCTGCTGATCCACCAGCCCTCCTACTCGATGCTTAACCGCTGGGTGGAGAACGGCACCCCCAACCTTCCCGAGGTGCTCGAGCAGGAGGGTGTCGGATCAATCGCCTTCTCGCCGCTGGCCCAGGGGCTGTTGACCGACCGCTACCTCGATGGGATTCCCGAGGGCTCCCGCGCGGCGGCCAACAAGTCGCTGTCGGAAGAGCACCTGTCCGAGGACAACCTGCGGCGGGTCCGCGGCCTCAACGGTATCGCCCAGGACCGCGGCCAGTCGCTGGCGCAGATGGCAATCGCCTGGATCCTGCGCGAGCAGTCCAAGGGCAGCGCGATCACCTCGGCCCTCATCGGCGCGTCGAGCGTGACGCAGCTGGAGAACAGCCTGGCAGCCGTGAAGAACCTCGGGTTCAGCCAGGACGAACTCACCGCCATCGACGAGTTCGCCGTCGAATCGGACATCAACCTGTGGGCCAAGGCCCTCGACGCCTAGGTACCCCACCGATGTCCGACGCTGGGGCACTGCACGTCCGCGAAGCCACTGAGGCGGACTGGCCCGCCCTCTGGGCCATCATGGAACCGGTGCTCCGCGCCGGTGAGACCTACTGCTGGGACGCCGATCTCACCGAAGCGCAGGCGCGGGACGAATGGTTGGCCCCCGACGACTCGACGATGCGGGTCTATGTCGCGGCGGCGGTGCCCAGCGGTGCCGTCGTCGGGACCGCCCAGCTGCACGCGAACCGTGGCGGCGGCGGGTCGCACGTGGCGAACGCGAGTTTCCTGGTGGCCGCTGACGCCGCGGGCAGGGGAGTGGGGCGTTTCCTGGCTGACCAGATACTGGCCCGGGCCCGGGAGCAGGGTTACCGTGCGATGCAGTTCAACGCGGTCGTGGAAACGAACATCCGCGCGGTGCGGCTGTGGGAATCGCTTGGGTTCCGGATCCTCGCCACCGTTCCCGGGGCGTTCCGGCACCCGGTCGAAGGTTTTGTGGGGCTGCACCTGATGTTCAGGGAGCTCTGACCGGCGCCGCGGCGAAATTGCCGTCCGGAAGCGGGTGGCTACCGCCAGAACGCGGCCAGGTCGGGGAACGCGCGCTCGTACCCGGCCAACAACCGTGAGGCGGCGTGGGCCGAGTCGATCAGCGGATGCACCAGGAACGCCCGAAGTGCGCAGTCCCGGTCGGCGTGGACGGCTGCCTGTATCACCGCCTCCTCGACCGCTAGAAGCTGCCCCATCAGGCCCAGCTGGTGGGTGGTCAGCGGTCCGGCGGGCAGGGGCGTGGCGCCGGTCTGGTCGAGCCGGGCGGGAAGCTCGACGACGGCGTCCGCTGGCAAGGCCGGGAGGGTGGCCCCATTGCGGACGTTGACGATCAACTCGGTGGGCCGGTTGGTCAGCAGGGCCCGCATCGCCGCCAAAGCGATGCGCTCATAGCCGCCCCCGGCCAGATCTGCCTCATCGCGCTGCTCAGCGGCCGGGCGGGCCTCGGCCAGGTACCCCTCTTCCCGGGCGAGCCGCGCACCCTCCCACACCGCGAAAGGCTCAGGCGTCGTCAGCAACTCGGTGTAGAGCTGCTCCTGCTGACGGTGCAGGAACGCGCCGCGCGTTTCTGCGGCCCCCGACAGCGAGCGGACCGCCTCACGGTGGAAGTAGTAGTAAAACAGGTACTCGTTGGGCACCGACCCGAGGAGCCGTGGCAGATCCGGCCCGAACACCCGGCCCTCCTCGAAAGACGCGAGCCGCTGCGGGTCCGCCAGCAGCCCCGGCAGCCGATCGACGCCGTCGTACGTCAGGCCGCGCAACCAGCCCAGATGGTTCAGACCGACGTAGTCAACCCCGGCCAGGGAACCCTCGACAAGAGGGACACCGGCCGCCGACGCCGCGCGTGACACCAACCCGGACGCCGAGTCGCAGATTCCAATCGCCTTGTCACCCAGCACGGCCTGCATCGCGCCGGTCACCATCCCCGCCGGGTTGGTGAAGTTGATCAGCCATGCTCCGGGGCAGACACGCCGCATGGATTCAGCGACGCTCAGCATTTGCGGCACCGACCGCAGGGCGTAGGAGATGCCGCCAGCACCCACGGTTTCCTGGCCCAGCAGTCCCTCGTCCAGGGCAACACGCTCGTCAAGGACCCGTCCCGCTGCGCCGCCGCTCCGGATGGCCGCGAAGACCACATCGGCGCCCGCCAGGGCGTGGTCAAGGACCGGCTCGGTGTCAAGCTGTGGTCGGTCGGAGCCTGCAGGCAGCGGCATCGTGTGTAGGACCCGGGCGATAGCCTTCAGTCGGGACGGATCAGAATCCTGCAGAACCACCTCAGTGATGACGCCCGCGAACTGGCCGGTCGCCAGGGCCCGGTACACCAGCGGAACCCTGAAGCCGCCGCCGCCCACAATGACCAGTTTCATGAACCCTCCGCAGCACTAGGTGTCCTCATCTCCGGGGGTCCGGCGTCACACGCGTGCCGCACGGCGGAGGCCTAAGAGTATTGTGCCGTACATGAGCACCGCGCATCGTTTCGATCCTCTGGCTGATAGCCGCTCCGCGTCCGATCCGGAGTTTGACCTGCTGCTCAGCGGCTCAGTCTTCCTCGACATTGTCTTCACCGGCCTGGAACACCTGCCGTCACCCGGCACCGAGGTGTGGGCCGACGGGATGGGATCCTGCCCGGGCGGTGTTGCCAACCAGGCGATCGCCGCGAGCCGGCTGGGGCTCCGCACCACCCTGTCGGCGGCGTTCGGCGACGACGGCTACGGCGACTACAACAAGGGCATCCTGCAGGACCAGGAACATGTTGACCTTTCCCGGTCGAGGACATTCGAGAACTGGCACTCACCGGTCACCGTGTCCCTGTCGGTGCAACGCGACAGGTCAATGGTGACCCACGGGCACCCCTCGCCGGTCTCCGCCACCGACCTGCTCGGCGACCCGCCGCCGCGCGCCCGGGCCGCCGTCGTCAGCGTCGAACCGCAGCTGGAACCCTGGGCTCTCGCCGCGCAGGCCAATGGGACCAAACTCTTTGGTGATGTGGGCTGGGACCCCACCGGGCAGTGGTCGGGCAATGCGCTGGATACGTTGCAGTACTTCCATGCCTTCGTGCCCAACGATGTCGAGGCGATGGCCTATACCCGCACCGACGACCCGTGGGCGGCCCTGTATGCGCTCGCCGACCGGGTGCCGGTGGCAGTGGTCACGGTGGGCCAGCAGGGGGCCATCGCCATCGATTCCATCACGGGGGAGGAGGAGTGGGTGCCGGCCCTGCCGGTGAAAGCCTATGACCCCACCGGGGCGGGTGACTGCTTCGCCGCCGCTTTCGTGATGGGTGACCTCGCCGGGTTCTCCCTCGCCGACCGGCTACGGTTCGCCAACCTGTGCGCCGCCCTGTCCGTGCAGGAAGTGGGCGGGTCCCTCGCCGCACCCGGGTGGGGTGACATTGCCGACTGGTGGCACCGGGTGAGCGAATCCCGCGACAAGGTCCGCAAACAGTGGCTGAAACGCTACGAGTTCCTCGAGGACATGGTCTCGGGTGTTCCGCTGGAAGCAGTGCGGCGGGC
>NZ_ASZW01000193.1:14448-15947 GCF_000468215.1 Arthrobacter sp. CAL618
CCCGCCAATCCGACGCGTGAACCTCATTGAGCGCGGGGTCGCCCGGCGGGAGCCCCCGCGCAGGAATGACAGAATGGACCAGTGAGTTTCTTAGCTGAACCCCCGGCAGCCGAACGGCGGGTCGAGGTCGATCTGGACGCAGTGCGTCACAATGTCAGGCACATCGCCGACGTCGTCAGCCCGGCCCGCGTCATGGCGGTAGTGAAAGCCGACGGCTACGGGCACGGCGCCCGGCAGGTGGCTCGCGCCGCCCTGGAATCCGGTGCCGCCTGGTTGGGCGTCGCCCACATCTCGGAGGCGCTGGACCTGCGTGAAGCAGGCATCGAAGCACCCATCCTCGCCTGGCTGCACACCGTCGAATCCGATTTCGGGGCGGCCATCAGAAACGGTATCGACATTGGTGTCTCCGGATGGGAACTCGACCACGTCGTGGCAGCGGCCCGGCGCCAGCAACTGCCCGCGCGGATCCAGCTGAAAATCGACACCGGGCTGGGACGCAACGGCTGCCCACCGGAACTGTGGGACACGCTGATCGGCCGGGCGCTGGAGCAGCAGGAGGCGGGGCTCCTCCGGGTGGTCGGGGTCTTCTCCCACCTGGCAGTCGCCGACGAACCGGACCGCCACGAAACGGACGACCAGGTCCGCCGCTTCCGTGCGGCGGTTGCGGTGGCCGAGGACGCCGGCGTCGACGTCGAACTCCGCCACCTCGCCAACACCCCCGGCGCACTGTCCCGCCCAGACACGCACTTCGACCTGGTGCGGGTGGGGCTCGGCATCTATGGGCTCTCACCGTTCCGCGGCCAGAGTTCGCAGGGGCTGGGCCTGCGCCCCGCAATGCGATTCGTCACCTCGGTGGCCAACTGCAAGGAAGTACCCGCCGGGCAGGGGGTCTCCTACGGCCTCAGCTACCGCACCACCCAACCCACAACGCTAGCGCTGATCCCGGTGGGCTACGCCGACGGCGTCCCCCGGGTCGCCACCGGTGCACCGGTGCTGGTGGATGGGCGCCAGTACCCGGTGGTGGGCCGGATCGCCATGGACCAGCTGGTCATCGACCTGCAGACCACCGGAATTGCCGGCACCGGGCGAAGCCCGCTGGGCCACCCGGCGGTGCTGTTCGGCGGCGGCCCCGACGAACCGTCGGCCGACGCTTGGGCTGACGCCAGCGGCTCGATCAACTACGAGATCGTGACGCGGATCAGCGGCCGCGTCCCCCGCACCTACCTCAACGACACGAGCGCCAATGCAGACCAGTAGCGGGCACAGCGGACCGGCGTGGTCCCGGAGTTTCACCGTGCACTCGGCCGCCGGACTGCAACGGTTCGCCGCGGCGCTCGGCGGCGACCTGGCGGCCGGTGACCTGCTGATCCTCACCGGCGGACTCGGTGCCGGGAAGACCACCTTCACCCAGGGGCTGGGCGTTGGCCTTGGCGTCCGGCCGGGGATCATCTCTCCTACCTTCGTCCTCGTCCGCGTGCACCCACCGCTGGCCAGCGGGC
>NZ_ASZW01000194.1:0-1136 GCF_000468215.1 Arthrobacter sp. CAL618
CCGACGCCTACCGGCTGGAATCCGCCGCTGACATCGATGACCTCGACCTGGAATCGACCATGGATACCAGCGTGACAGTCGTCGAGTGGGGAGCCGGGCGGGTGGAGCATCTGGCCGAGAGCCACCTCGAGATTCATCTTGACCGGCCAGCGATGGCCGGCGCCTCCGCTGACCCCGATGACGACGACGAGCCTCGACGGGTCCTCATCGAGGGGTACGGTCAGCGCTGGGCGAATACGCCGTCTGCCGTCGGCTCCCTCGATTAGGCTGGCAGGATGCTGATTTTGTCCCTCGATACCTCCGCCGCGGCGAGTGCAGCCCTGGTGCTGGACGGCGTCGTGACCGGGGCTTTCGCGACCGAAGACACGAGGAGCCACGCGGAGGTGCTCGCCCCCGCAGTCGCCGATCTGCTGGCCGAAGCGGGTATCACCGGAACGGACCTGACGGCGATAGTGGTGGGCGTTGGACCGGGACCTTTCACCGGGCTGCGGGCCGGGTTGGCTACCGCCAGGACTCTCGCCTACGTCTGGGACGTGCCGCTGCACGGAGTGATGAGTCTCGACTCCATCGCCGAGGACGCTGCAGCGCATGCCGGGACCGGCGAGTTCCTGGTCGCCACGGATGCCCGGCGGAAAGAGGTCTACTGGGCCCGGTACCGGGCCGAGGACGGCGTCCCCGGGGTGCTGGAGGGGCCGCACGTGGGCGCGCCGTCGTCGCTCCCTACCCTCCCGACCTATGGCAAAGGCGCGGGCCTCTACCCCGACGTCCTGGCAGGAGTCGCAGGCTTCACCGAACTGCACCCCTCGGCCGCGGCGTTGGGGCGGTCCGCCTCCCGGCGGCTCTCCGCTGGGCTGGCGTTGTTGGATACCGCTCCGCTGTACCTGCGGGAGTCCGACGCGCGGGTCCCCGGCCCCCGGAAGCGGGCGACCGGATGAGCTTCTCGTTGCGCGATTTGCTGCTTCAGGACGTTCCGGCTGTCGCACGCCTGGAGTTGGAACTGTTCCCTACTGACGCCTGGCCGCTGGAAATGTTCCTGGATGAGGTGTCCCAGACTGAAACACGCCGCTACCTGGTCGCCGAGATCGAGGGCCGCATGGTCGGCTATGCGGGAGTCATGTGTGTGGCGGCGACCGCCG
>NZ_ASZW01000194.1:1141-10111 GCF_000468215.1 Arthrobacter sp. CAL618
GCCGACATCCAGACGATCGGCGTGCTGCCCGGTTATGAGGGGCAGGGAATCGGGACCGCGATGCTGAGCGAGCTGCTGGCCGAGGCACGACACCGCGGCGCCACCGAAGTGCTCCTGGAAGTCCGGGCTGACAACCCCCGGGCGCAGAAACTCTATACGCTGACCGGGTTTGAGCATATTCATACCCGGCGAAAATACTACCGCGACGGCGTCGACGCCTGGGTGATGAGGCTGATCCTGTGAACCGTGACAATCCGCTGGTCCTCGGCATCGAATCCTCCTGCGACGAGACCGGCGTCGGACTGGTGCGTGGCACGCAACTGCTCACCAACACGGTGTCCTCCTCAATGGATGAACACGTCCGGTTTGGGGGAGTGATCCCCGAGATCGCCTCCCGGGCGCACCTTGACGCCTTCGTTCCCACCCTGCGCCAGGCGCTCGCCGAGGCTGACGTCTCACTGGCGGAAATCGACGCTATCGCTGTGACATCGGGGCCCGGGCTGTCGGGTGCGCTGATGGTGGGTGTTTCGGCGGCGAAAGCCCTGGCGCTCGCGACCGGCAAACCGCTATTCGCCGTGAACCACCTGGTGGCCCACGTGGGTGTGGGCGTGCTGGATTCGGCGTTCCCGGACGGCCTCCCCCCGAATCTCGGTGCCCTGCTGGTGTCGGGTGGTCACACGGAGATACTGCAGGTCAACAACCTGGCCTTCGACGTCGAGCTGCTCGGGTCCACCATCGACGACGCCGCCGGTGAAGCCTATGACAAGGTGGCCCGCATCCTCGGGCTCGGATACCCGGGTGGCCCGGCAATAGACCGGATTGCCGCCGACGGTAACCCGAAGGCGATCCGGTTTCCCCGTGGGCTCACCCAGCCCAAGTACCTCGGAACGGCGGAGCAGCCCGGAGAACACCGGTACGACTTTTCGTTCAGCGGCCTGAAGACCGCCGTCGCCCGCTGCGTGGAACAATACGAGGCAGACGGCGTCGACCTCCCCGTTGCCGACATCGCGGCGTCCTTCCAGGAGGCGGTGGTCGACGTGATCACCTCCAAGGCCGTGCTGGCCTGCCGTGAACACGGGATCACCAGTCTGCTGCTCGGCGGCGGGGTGGCCGCCAACTCGCGGTTGCGGACGCTGACCGCCCAGCGTTGCGCGGCCGCCGGGATCACCCTGACGGTGCCGCCGCTGTCCCTGTGCACCGATAACGGTGCAATGGTGGCGGCCTTCGGGGCGCAGATCGTGATGAATGGTGGGGAGCCCACGGGATTGCGCTTCGCCACCGATTCCTCGCTCCCGGTGACCAGCGTCTTCGCCTGACCCCACCACCACCAACTGATCCGGGGTTTTGGGGGCAGCGGAGTGGGGGCTATTCGCGAAGCTGGGCCACCATGTCGAGGACGACGGCGCTGAGGTCGCCGTCGTGCTCGGCGGCGACCCGACGCTGTCGCTGATAGCCAGCACCGCGGGCCAGGATCTTCTCCACATCACCGAGCTCCTCGACGCAGCCCAGTTTCTTCGCGACCGGCTGCAGCCGCTCCAGCACCTCGACGAGGTGCTCGGTGACCAGCTGCTCCTTGCCCTGGGCGTCCAGGATAATGATGGCTTCCATCCCATAGCGGGCGGCACGCCACTTGTTCTCCTGCACATGCCAGGGCGGCATGGTGGGGATGGTTCCGCCGTTGTCCAGGGTGGTGGAGAATTCGTCGACGAGGCACTGGGTCAGCGCAGCAACTGCTCCCACGTCCTGGAGGGTTGAAAGTCCGTCGCAGACCCGCATTTCGATGGTGCCCAGGTTCGCGACCGGTCGAATATCCCACCGGATCTCGTTCACTGAGTCGATCACCCCGGTGGTGAACATGTCCTGCACATAGGACTCGTACTCCGCCCAGGATGGGAACTGGAACGGCAATCCAGCGGTGGGTAGCTGTTGGAACATCAGGGCACGCTGCGACGCGTACCCCGTATCATCGCCACCCCAGAACGGCGACGACGCCGACAGCGCCTGGAAATGCGGCACATAGTTCACCAGGCCGTCCAGGATCGGCATCGCCTTGTCCCGGCGGTCCAGCCCCACATGCACGTGGACACCGTAGATGACCATCTGCTGGCCCCACCACTGGGTGCGATCGATCAGTTTGAAGTAGCGCTCCTTATCGGTCACCGGCTGGGACCGTGGCACGCTGAAAGGGTGCGAGCCGGCGGAGAACAGCTCAACGCCCATCGGGTCGGTGACCTCGCGGACCGCTGCCAGGGAGCGGGAAAGATCAGCTTTCGCCTCGGCCACCGTGTGGCAGATGCCGGTCACCAGCTCCACCGTGTTCAGCAGCAACTCCTGCTTGATATGGGGGTGCTCCTCATCCTCCTGCAACTCGGGATGGTTGGCCGCGACTCCCCGCAGGACCTGATTTGCAACCGAGACCAGATCGCCGTTGTAGCGGTCCACCAGGGCGAGTTCCCACTCCACGCCGAGCGTTGACTGGGCTGATTGCGCAAATTCGATGTTCATGTAGCTGGCTCCTGACCGGTACCGGACTGCTGGAAAATTCTGCCTCGGTATCGCGTCATCCGCGGAAGAGAACTGTCCCAATATTAGAGCAGGAGTAGCATCGATACAGTGAAACGCGCAGCCCGCCGGGCGAACACTGGGATTCTGCCACGTCGTCGGGGCTTAGGCCAGACAGGATTAGCGGTTCTCACGCTCCTGCTCGTGGCCGGGTGCACCCCCGCGGGCAACGGCGCCGGGTCGCCCTCCCCCGAGAGTCCGCCCACGTCGTCGTCTCCGAAACCGACGGCACCCAGCAACCCCGTGTTGCCGTGGGGCCCGAGTACCGCGAATTACGACGACGCCGTTGCCGCCGTCGCTGCGATGAGCACCGAGGAGCGGGCGGGGCAGGTGATGGTGGGCTTCTACACGGGCACCGATCCGGCCGGACAGCAACAGGCCATCCGTGACCTGCACCTCGCGGGCAGCATCATTATGGGAGACAACGTTCCACTGGCCGGTGACGGGACAGTCGATGCGGATGCGATGGCAGCAGTCACGTCCGGCCTGGCCGAAGCCGTCGCTGATGACGGCCGGACCTGGCCCGCCGTCATCTCCGTGGATCAGGAAGGCGGGCAGGTTGCCCGCCTCGGCGCACCCTTGACCGGCTGGCCAACTCCTATGACCTACGGTGCCGCCGGGGATCCGGCGCTGGTGGCAACCTCAATGACAGCCATGAACTCCGAACTCGCGGGTCTTGGGTTCACCATGAACCACGCCCCGTCGGTCGATGTCACCACCGGGGCCAGTGACCCCACCATCGGTGCCCGCGCCTACTCGGATGACCCGGCCCTGGTCGGCGACCTTGGCTCGGCGGCCGTCACCGGAATACTGGAGTCGGCTGTGCTGCCCAGTGTGAAGCACTTCCCCGGGCACGGGTCGGTACCCGCCGATTCACATCTTGAGTTGCCGGTGCAGACCGCCTCCCTTGAGGAGCTTGAGACCCGCGACTGGGTGCCGTTCAAAGCCGCGGCGGACTCGGGAGCACCGGTGATGATGATGGGCCATATCGCCGTTGACGCCGTGGACCCGGGCGTGCCGTCGTCGGTCTCGGCGCCGAACTATGCAGCGCTGCGCGGCCTGGGCTTCGACGGAGTGATAGTCACCGACGCTCTGAACATGGCAGCCGTTGAAGAGTTATACCCGGGCGGGCAGTCGGCTCCCCGTGCGCTAGCCGCCGGCGCGGACCTGCTCCTGATGCCCACCGACTCGTACGCCGCACACGCGGCAATTGTTGCCGCCATCGACGACGGCAGCCTCCCCGACGAACGGCTGGCCGAGGCCGCGACCCGTGTGGTCTCGCTGATGCTGTGGCAGGCGGAGTTGGCGGCTGAAGCCGACCCGGCCGAACCAGGGGAGCAGGCGGAGGCGAGCGGTGTGGCGTCGGCAGCTGCAATCACCGTGCTCACCGGCCAGTGCGGCGGGGACCTCTTGAACGGTACGGCTTCGGTCGTCGGTGGTACTGAGGCCGACGCCCAACGGTTTACCGAGGCTGCTGAGGCGGCGGGGGTTACCGTGGGCCCCGGCGGCACCACAGTTTCATTGGTCGGTGCTGGCGGGACCGGTGCAGCGCCGGCCGACGTCGCCGTCGCGCTGGATGCCCCCTGGTGGCTGGAAGCGGTTGACGCTCCCGTGGAGATTGCTGCGTACGGAAACACGCCGGGCGCGTTCGCCGCCGTGCTGGCTGTCCTGACGGGGGCCGCTCCAGCGCCGGGACAACTTCCGGTCGACGCTGCCGGGTACGACGCCGGAACCGGCTGCTAACCGGCTGTTATTCGGCTAACTGGCTAACCGGCGACCCGGTCGGGAGGACGAGCTGGCAGCGGTGTGTGTGACCGGGCGCAGCGGGTTACTGACCCGGACGGGTGCATTGCGGTGGATGAACAGCGGACCCGGATCGGCATCAACTACTCATGCAAATCCGGGTCCGTCACACCACCGCCGCGCTACCGGCCGTGTAGGGAGGCTACTGCTATTCCTGGACCGGGATGGACTGCGCTTTCAGTGCATCGACGGTCTGCTGCTGGCCTTCAGCGAGTGCATCCAGCAGTGTGCCGGAGCCGCCAATCGCTGCACCGAAACCGTCGGAGACGTCAGTGTAGGTCTGGGTCATGGTCGGGCCCCAGGTGAAGTTGGGGTCAACACTGGCTGAGGCTTCGGCGAAGACATCATAGATCTGCTGTCCGTCATAGAATTCGACGCCACCAGCGAAGGCCTCAAGCTCGGCCGCCGACTTTGCCGCTGGGTACAGGCCGCCGAGTTCGTTGGCCAGGGCCAGGGCCTCAGGGTCGGTGTTGAGCCACAACGCGAACTGCGCTGCCTCGGCGGGGTGCTCGGAGCCCTTCAGCACAGCGGTGGAGGAGCCACCCCAGTTGCCGGCGGTCTCCCCGCCTGTTTCCCACTGCGGCATGGGCGCAACAGCCCACTTGCCGGCCGTGTCGGGAGCGCCGTCGGACAGGGTGGTTGCACCCCACACGGCGGAGACCCAGGTCCACTGCTGGCCCTCGTTGAACGACGCGTTCCACTCGTCCGAGAAGGACGGGAGGGTGGAGACGAGGTCCTCCGACAACAGATCCTGCCAGTAGGTCGCCACCTCCTCGGACTCGGGCCCGGTCAGATTGACGTCCCAGCTCTCGCCGTCGTTGGCGAACCACTGGCCGCCGTTCTGCCAGACCATGCCAGCGAACCAGTTGACGTCAGTCTTGGGGAAGTTGGTGATGTAGGAGCCCTCAGCCTTGATCTGCTCGGCGGCAACAGCGTATTCCTCCCAGGTGGTGGGAACCTCGATGCCGGCCTCCTCGAAGAGATCGGCGCGGTAGTACATGGCCATGGGGCCGCTGTCCTGCGGGATGGCGTAGACCGAGCCCTCCTCGCCGAAGGTCGTTTGGCCCCACGTCCAGTCGACAAACTGGTCGGCAGCCTCCGTGACGCCCGCACATTCGGCGATGTTCTCCAGCCCGTCCTGGACTCGGAAGTTTGGCAGTGCGTCGTACTCGATCTGGCCGAGGTCGGGGGCGTTGCCAGCCTGGATCTGGTTGAAGAAGTTCTGGTAGGTGCCGGAGTTGCCATTGGGTCCGGTCTGCACCGTGACCTGGATGTCCGGGTTGTCCTCGTTCCACAGTTCAACTACCTGGTCCATCCCTGGGACCCAGGTGGTGAAGTTCAGCTCGACTGGCCCGTCCGAGGCCTCGCAGGGTGCCGCTTCGGCCCCTCCTCCCGAGCTGTCCCCGCCGGCTGAACAACCGGTGAGAGCCAGCGCAGAGATGGCAAAGGCTGCGGTGACTTTTCCGTAATGCGCGCGCATTGTCTTTCCTATCGGTGGTAGTTCAGTGCGGGAGCGACTGCCCCTGCACCAGGTAGTGCTGATGGTGAAAATTTGTGGATCACTTGACGCCGCCGGCGCCGAGCCCGCTGCTCCAGAAGCGCTGCAGAGCGAGGAACGCGACGATCAGCGGGACGATCGAGACGAGAGCTCCGACGAGCACCAGGGACCGCAGCTCGGGAATCTGGCTGATCTGGCTGTTCCACGCGTAGAGGCCCAGGGTGACCGGGAAGAGCACCTGATCGCGGAGCATGATGAGAGGAAGGAAGAAGTTGTTCCAGATCGCCACAAACTGAAAGAGGAAAATTGTGACGAGGGCGGGAGCCATCAGACGGGTGGAGACGGTGAAGAAGGTCCGGATTTCCCCTGACCCGTCCAGCCGCGCTGCCTCGAGCAACTCCCCGGGGACGCTGGCCGCCGCGTAGATCCGGGCCAGGTAGACGCCAAACGGGCTCACCAGGCTCGGCAGGAACACCGCCCACATGGTGTTCGTCAGATTGGCCTGGCTGAAGATCAGGAAGAGTGGCAAGGCCAGCGCTGTCGCAGGAACAAGGACACCGCTGAGCACAATGTTGAAGATCGCCTCGCGTCCCTTGAACTCGTACTTGGCAAGCGCGTACCCGCACATCGCAGCGATGACGGTGCCAAGCAAGGCCCCGACCCCCGCGTAGATGGCCGAGTTCAGGAGCCAGCGGCCGAACAGTCCGTCGTTGTAGGTGAAGAGCCGTCCCAGGTTGTCGAAGAATGTTCCGAACGAGTTCGCCGTGAACCACAGCGGCGCCGTCGACGTGACTTCCCCACCGGTTTTCGTTGAGGTAGTGATGAGCCACCAGATGGGGGTCAGGAAGTAGAGCGTGAAAACACCCATGATCAGCATCGCGGCGCTGCGCGACATGATGGACTGGCGGGGCCCACGCGCGGTGTTGTTCACGGGCGGTGTTGGTCCTCCACCGCGTGGGCGTTTGGGGGCGGTGGCTGGGGCTGCGGTCACTGGGTAACCTTCCGCTGGGTCGACTTCAGGAAGACGAAGGAGAGGATGAACGTGGCGAGAGCCAGGACCACCGAGAACGCAGCGGCCAGATTGTAGTTCGGTACCGACGCGGTGGTGTAGACCGCGAGGTTGGGCGTGAACGTGCTGTTGATCGCCGAGCTGAAGCTGCGCAGGGTCTGCGGTTCGGCGAGAAGCTGCAGGGTGCCGATGATCGAGAAGACCGCCGTCAGGATGATCGCCGGGATCACCAGGGGGATCTTGATGCGCCACGCGATCTGGATGTTGCTCGCACCATCAAGCCTCGCGGCCTCGTAGATTTCAGTGGGGATCGCCAGCAGCGACGCATAGATGATGAGCATGTTGTATCCGACGTACACCCAGGTCACGATGTTGGCGATGGCCCAGAGCACGAGGTTCGCTGACAGGAAGTCAACGTTCGATGTCACCGCGCCGAAGGGTGAGAGCGACGGCGAGTAGAGGAACCCCCACATGATGGCGGCAATTACTCCCGGGACTGCGTAGGGGGCGAAGAACGCCAGGCGGAAGAACTTTTTCCCTTTCAACAGGGGCGAGTCCAGCAGCAGGGCGAACAATAGCGCCAGCCCCAGCATGATGGGCACCTGCACAGCTCCGAACACCATCACCCGGCCCACCGACGCCCAGAACGCGCTGTCCTGGAACACCTGCTCGTACTGCACGAGGCCGCCGAACACCTGGCGGGGTGCGCCGAATGTGCCCTCGCGCTCGACGGTGAGCAGCGACTGCACAATCGCGTAGACAATCGGAATGGCGTAAAAGGCGAGGAACAGGAGCCCGAACGGCGCGATGAACAGGGCCACGGCGCGGCGCTGCGCTCCTGACGAACGGTTTTTCCTCGCGACCGGAGGAGCCTGTGGCGCCCCGGCCGGAGGGTTAGTGACTGTCATGGCCTGCGTCCTTTCGGCCCTGAGCCAGGCCGTGGGTGTCGGAGATTTCTGGGGAGGTGCGAACGACGCGCACTGCGCCGGCGGGAACGACGACGACGCCGGACACGGCTTCGTCAGTGAACAGTTCCAGACCGCTGACCCGGTGTTTGCGGTCCTCGGTGGTGTGGTTGATCAGGAAAACGTACTCGTGGCCGTTGCCGCGCCGCGTGACTGACTCGAGCCCCGACTGCACCTCGGGCAGCGCCACGCCGGCGGTCACCGCCGCACGCAACAGCAGGTCCTTCAGGACGCCACTGTCCAGGACCGTCGCGGCATACCACGCCTCCCCGGCCCCAAAGTGGTTGCGGGTCACCGCTGGGGTGTCCACGTGGGTGCCGGTGGCATAGCTGAGGATGGCTTCGGCGGTGGTGAGGCGGAGCGCTTCGGACCAGAGAGAGGCGGGGGACCCGTTGTCGAGGGTGAGTGGATGTGCCGGATCGAGAGGGAAAAATTCCTCCGTGCGGATGCCCAGCAGATCCCTGAAGGCTCCGGGGTACCCACCGGCGCGCACCCGTTCGTTCTCGTCCACGATTCCGCTGAAGAAGGTGATGAAAGCGGATCCGCCGTCGTCGACGAAGTCGGTGATGACCGCGGCATGCTCGTCACGGATCAGATACAGGTTAGGCACCACCACCAGCTTGTAGCGGGAGAGGGGTGCGCCGGGGGCGACGACGTCGACAGTGAGTCCGGCTTCCCACAGTGCGGTGTAGGCAGCGTGGACCTGGCTGAGGTAGCTGACGTCACCCGAGGGGTGCGACTCCTGGTCGTGGGCCCACCATGCCTCCCAGCTGAAGATGAGCGCCACCTCGGCGTGCACCGTGGTTCCGGCCAGCTCGCGCAGCTTCCGGAGGGATGCGCCGAGGCCGACGACGTCGCGCCAGGTCTGCGAATCGGTGCCGGCGTGGGGGAGCATGGCGGAGTGGAACTTCTCGCTACCCTGCAGGGACGCGCGCCACTGGAAGAAACACAGACCGTCGGCTCCGCGCGCCAGGTGGCCGAGCGAGTTGCGGACCATCTCGCCGGGTCCCTTGGCAATGTTGCGGGGCTGCCAGTTAACGGCGCCGGTGGAATGCTCCATCAGCAGCCATGGCTTGCCCTGGGCGAGTCCGCGGGTGGTATCGGCGGCAAACGCCAGCTCAACCAGGGGCGCG
>NZ_ASZW01000194.1:10116-13869 GCF_000468215.1 Arthrobacter sp. CAL618
CGAGCCGATGGTCGAGGTAATGGTCGTTGGCAATAACGTCCATCTCCGGGGCCCAGGACCAGTAATCCTGGTTGCGGATGTGGGCGGCCACCATGAAGTTGGTGGTGATGGGGATGGAACTGTGATCGCGGATCACCGCTGCTTCAGCCTGGTAGTAGTCAAGCAGCGCGTCGGAACTGAAACGCTGAAAGTCGAGCTCCTGGGTCGGGTTCAGGGCCGAAATGGTGGCCCGCGGGGGGAGAATCTGCGCCCAGTCCGAATAGCGCTGGCTCCAGAACGAGGTGCCCCAGGCCCGGTTGAGCTCCTCCACGGTGGTGTAGCGGCGCTGCAACCAGGTACGGAACGCTGCGGCTGAAATGTCGCAATAGCACAGGGCGTTGTGGCAGCCCAGTTCATTAGATACGTGCCATACGGTGACCGCGGGGTGGCTGCCGTACCGTTGTGCCACCTGTTCCACCAGCCGGAGCGCGTACTCGCGGAATACCGGGGAGCTGGGGCACCACGCCTGGCGTCCACCAGGCCACCGCCGGGTGCCGTCGGCCATTTGCGGGAGGATCTCCGGGTGTTGAGCGGTCAGCCAGGGGGGAGGGGATGAGGTTCCGGTTCCCAGGTTCACGGAAATTCCGTTGGCATGCAGCAGCGCGATGACCTCGTCCAACCGGTCAAACGTCAGGATGCCGTCGGCGGGTTCCAGCTCGGCCCAGCCGAAGATGTTGATCGCGGCGAGGTTGACTCCCGCCTCCTTCATCAACCGGACGTCCTCGGGCCACACGGCTGGATCCCACTGCTCAGGGTTGTAGTCACAGCCGTACACCAGATCTCCGCTGCCGGACAGATCCGTGACAGTGGTATTGCTCGAATTCAACCCGGCTCCTCGTCGTCGTTCGTGAACGTTCGGCTCGAGGGCGGCCGGAGCATCTGGGAGCATTCTGTGAACGCTCCCAGAGTCGGCAATGAACTCACCTTCGAGATCTTCTGTGAACGTTCCCAGAGTAAGGCACGTCACATTTACTTGTCAACGAGATTGTTGGGCTGCCGGTGTGATGCCAGCCTGGGAGAGGCCCTGGGGCGGGCCACGGGGGCAGGCAGGCGCTCAGCTAAAGTACAGGTATGGAGTCAACGCGCACGCGCACCCGCAGGGCAACCATCAATGATGTTGCGTCGGCTGCCGGGCTGTCCCGTGGGACAGTGTCGCGGGTTGTCAACGGTGAACGCTATGTCTCCGAGGATGCGAAACTCGCCGTGGAAGAAGCGATCCTGCGGGTCGGATATGTGCGCAACTCAGTGGCCAGGAATCTTGTCCGGCAAAAGTCCGGAGCCATCGGACTGATCATTCACGAACCTCACTCGCTGCTGTTCGAAGACCCCAACATCGGGTCTATTCTGTTGGGCGCCAACGCGGTGTTGTCAGCCGCCGACTATCAGCTGGTCTCCCTCATCATCGACTCCGAACGCGATAGCCGCAGGGTTGCCGACTACATGCAGGGCGGTCTGGTGGATGGCGCGGTGATCGTGTCCGCGCGGGCCTCCGACCCGATTGCCCTGGCGGTCAAGAACCTTGGCGTGCCTGCGGCCTTCGTCGGACACCCACCGGGAATCCCGGATATTCCGTATGTTGCGATCGATAACGCAGCGGCCGCCGAGGCCATCACCGCCCGGCTGCTGGCCACTGGACGGACCCGGGTGGGCATGATCGCGTGCGCGCTTGACCGGGACTCTGGCCAGGACCGGCTGGCCGGGTTCAGGGCCGCGATGGGGGATTTGTTTGACCCCGGGCTGGTGGTGGAATACCCGCTGTACACCTATGGATTTGGGCTGGAGGGGATGCAGGAGCTGCTCAGGCGCCGCCCTGACCTCGACGGCGTTTTTGCCGCATCCGATGCTGTGGCCGCTGGGGCAATGACAGCCCTGCAGGAAAGTGGCCGTCAGATCCCGGCGGACGTGGGGATTGTCGGCTTCGACGACAGCAGTTGGGCACTGCGGTGCCGGCCTCAGCTGTCAACGGTCAGGCAGCCGGCAGATCTGCTGGGTAAACGGGCTGCGGAGTTGGTGCTGGCCCAGATCAGGGGGCTGCCGAGCCCCGCGGAAGTGCTCGAGACGTCGGTGATGTGGCGGGGGTCGGCCTAGGTCGCCGGGCGCGGCCGGGCCTTACCTCCGCAGACGCCGTCGGGCCCGCCTGATCGCCACTGTGCACTCGTGGATTCCGCACGCACAGTAGAACATGTCATCCGGGTACCGGTGCCGCACCCAGTGCAGCAGTCGGTCGGTGAGGCTGATCTGGGTGCGTGCATCCGCCGGATACGTCATCAGCCACCTGTCGTCAAGGAAGCCCGGCAGGCAGAACACCAGATCATGGGCAGTGAACAGCCGGAGGAACGCACCTTTCGGATGGAACTCACGCTCCGCGGCGAGTAGTGTCCCAGCGTCGGTTCCCAGCACCGCGTCGGCGTCGACTGACTCCAGATAGCAATACAGGTGTGCCATCACCCGGTAGTAGCGTGCGCCGACCGAGTGGCTCCGGCCCGCACTGACGTCCTGAAGGAACGTTCGTACAATGACATCGATATGGGGAATGTCCGTTTCCATGCCCAACTGTCCCATCGGGCTCTGACAGTTTGAGGCCTCAGGGGCGGACGGATTGCAGGTGTCCGGTGTGCCGTTCCAACCGTCTCGGTGAGCATGCTGGACAGGAAGGGTCAACGTGGGCGTTGGTGAACAAGATGTTGGACACGGATGTCCAGGTTGCCCACCGAGATGACGAAGGCGACGATGACGGGCGTGGGGCTCCTGGCGAGTTAGCTGGTGGCGGGCTCGACGACGATCGCCACCCGGTCCTCACCGATTCGGGTGAGGACCAGCGTGGCCTTCTTTTTCCCGGCGGATTTCCGCGCCTTCCCCGCCCCGGCCAGGAGCTGCTTGCGAAGCTCTTCGGGGGTCACCGAGGTACCGCGTTTCTTGATGTCCAGCACGCCGATGCTGTTCTCGCGGACCCACGTCCGGAGGGCCTTGACGTTGTACGGCATCACGCTCAACACCTTGTAGGCGCGGGCGAACGGGGTTTCCTGCAGCGTCGCGGCGCAGATGTACGCGATCCGCGGATCCAGGAGGTGGCCATCCAGTTGACGTGCGACGTCGGCCACCAGCCCGGCGCGGATCACTGCGCCATCCGGTTCATAGAGGTACCCTGCGGGGGCGCCGATCGGCGGGCGGTTTTCGTCGTCGAAATCGGCTGCACTATTGAGCTCTGCGGCGCCGTGGGAACTGATCACCAGCGCGGAACGGCGCACGTCAGGGCGCTTCAGGGTGTTGAACCAGAGTGTCACTTCGGTGACGTCCCCATCGACCGACACCCACTGCGCCTCGCATCCGGCAGGCACCGCATCGTGGGGGATACCGGGCCCCAGTTTGACCCCGACCGGGGTCCCTGCGTCGGCGAGCCGCTCCACGAAGGACAGGGGAGGGGAAAACGCCTCCGGGTCGAAGACCCGGGTGGTACCCGAGGTGCTGGTGATACGGCGGGCGGGGTCCAGCCAGACGCCGTCGTACCCGGTGAGGTCGAACGACTCCGCGTCACCACCCACCACAGTCGCATTGGGCCAGGGCATCAGGTTCATGGTCGCGGCGGCGGCGGTGGTCTCGTCGAGCTCCACGGCGGTGACCTGGCGGTCCAGGCTGGCCAGGGCAATCGCGTCGGCACCAATCCCGCAGCCCAGGTCGGCGACCCGTTCAAGGCCAGCCGTGACGAAGCGTTCG
>NZ_ASZW01000195.1:0-2922 GCF_000468215.1 Arthrobacter sp. CAL618
GGGTGGCCTGCTCCAGGCCTGCGGCGGTGAACAGCATGCGGGCAGCGAACGGCCCAAACTTCGTTTCCGCCCTGGAGCGCAACCGGGACTGGGTGAGAGCGGCCGAGATGACCTCTGGGTCGTGCCCTGCCCGGCGCAGCGATGTGCTCAGGCGCATCGTGTCGGCTTCGTTGTACGGAGCCAGCGAGTTCAGCAGGTCCCAGCCCGCAGGTGTCAGGAGCGGCGCGATCAGGTCAGTCGCGGCGGCGGCGGTCATCTCAGTAGCCTCGGGCGTCCCCGGCATCGGTGCCGATGGTGCTCAGCGATATCTCGGGGGAGTTCTTCTCGACCCGGCGCAGCGCCCAGATGTCATTGAACAGGGCCAGATACTCGCCGTCGGACCGGACCAGCACCTCGGTGCCACGGATAGCGCTGAGAGCTGCCTGCGCGTCATGGGTGGTGAGGCGGGCCAGCGAATAGGGGAGCGGCTCCATTCGCATCGGTGCGCCGAAGTCGTGCTCCATCCTGTCCGCCACCACCTCGAACTGCATCGGCCCGACTGCGGCCAGCACCGGCGCCTGATCGCCACGAAGATCCGAGCGCAGCACCTGAATGATTCCCTCATGCCCCAGCTGTTCAATCCCGCGCCGGAACTGCTTGAAGCGGCCGGCATCCTTGGACCTGGCCACCCGAAAATGCTCGGGGCTAAACAGGGGGATCGGCGGAAACTCCACCGGTTCCTCGACGTAGAGACTGTCGCCCATCCGCAGCGCCGACGCGTTGACGAGCCCGACGACGTCGCCCGGCCAGGCCTCGTCGATCACTTCTCGTTCACGGCCGAAGAGCTGCTGCGCATATTTGGTGGCGAAGGTCTTCCCGGAGTTGGCGTGGGTGACCACCATGCCGCGCTCGAACACGCCGGAGCAGACCCTGATGAATGCCACATGGTCGCGGTGCGCGCGGTTCATGCCGGCCTGGACCTTGAAGACGAATCCCGAGAACGGGGCATCGACCGGGCGGGGGGTGCCGTCAACGTCCCTGCGGGGGCCGGCGGCTGGTGCCAGGTCAACCAGGGTATCCAGGATGTGCTGGACACCAAAGTTCAGAACTGCTGACGAGAACAACACCGGAGTGCCCGTCCCGGCGTGGAAGCTTTCGATGTTGAACGGCTGGTTCGATTCGATGACCAGCGATGCTTCGTCGAGGGCGTCCGTCCAGGCGTCGCCCTCCTGTGCCAGGGCTTCGGCCGGGCTCAGGTGCTCTTCCGTGGCAAGGGAGGCGCCGGCGTTCTTGCGGGTGAAACGAACAAATTCGTCCCGCTTGAGGTCCCACACGCCGCGGAAGTCGCCGGCGAAACCCACCGCCCAGGTCAGCGGCATCGGGATCAGCCCGGTGCGCTCCGTGATTTCATCCATGAGTGCCAAAGCGTCCAGCCCTGGGCGATCCCACTTGTTGATCACCGTAATGATGGGGATGTTGCGTTGCCGACAGACCTCGAACAGCTTCATGGTCTGGGTCTCAAGGCCCTTGGCCGCGTCGATCAACATGACCGCGCAGTCCACTGCGGCCAGTACCCGGTAGGTGTCCTCGGAGAAGTCGGAGTGGCCGGGGGTGTCCAGCAGGTTGATGACAGTGTCCCGGTAGGAGAACTGCAGCGCCGTGGAGCTGATGGAAATGCCGCGGTCCTTCTCCATCTGCATCCAGTCGGACACGGTCTCCCGGCGGTTCTCCTTGCCGTTGGTGGCACCGGCCGTGCCAATCACGCGTGCGTGAAGGGCCAGGGCTTCGGTCAGGGTCGATTTGCCGGCATCGGGGTGGGAAATGACGGCGAATGTACGACGGCGGGACGCCTCCTGGGCGATGCCAGTGTGGCGCTGGGTGGAGGCGTGTGCCTGCTGGGTCACGAAACTGCTTTCGAAAGATGGTGGGAATGCCATTGATGGCCAGTTCCCCAGTCTACTGGGCGGAGTCTAACGGCGTCGAAGCGCGACCGAAGCGTGACCGAGGCACGGTTGAGGCTCGGATGCAGCACAGTTGCCCAGCGGAAGGCCTGGTTCGCTGGGCATAGACGGATATGCCCACTGACGGTGACCTTCTGGTGGGCAGGAGGAAGGCACTAGGCTTCAGCCATGGATAACGGGGAGGGCCGGTATGGGCGCCCCGACAACGCTGCCATCCTGCAGCGGCGGTATGGAGACACGCCGGAAAGAAGCCCGGACTTGCCGCGGGCCGGGTGGTGCTGAACCCTCATGCTTTCCTGGAGGGCTGGCTGGTGATCTTCGCCGTCGTGTTTGCTGGCCTGGCCGCTGCCACGACCGTCCTGGTGCTGCCGGGGACGGGGTCAACCCTTCCGGTGATCCTCGCCGCCGTCGTCGGGATCTCCGCCGGGGTAGGCAGGGCATCGATCATCCGCAACGTGAATCCCTGAGCCATCCGGACCGAAATATGGCTGCGCTCGCAGCGCAATCTGGCACTCACCTTGACCGAGTGCTAACCAATGCATAAAGTCGGACTTGGCACTCTCACCATGAGGGTGCTAACTCCTTCAGGGAAGCGTGAACCGGCACCGCGACGACGGTGAGCGCCATCCGAAGGCCTAAATTCCATTTGTCACCCAAGCGAAGGAGAGGTCCGCGTGCCGGTCTCTATTAAGCCTCTTGAGGATCGTATTGTTGTCCGCCCACTGGAAGCCGAGCAGACCACTGCCTCGGGTCTGGTTATCCCGGATACTGCCAAGGAAAAGCCCCAGGAGGGCGAAGTTGTTGCAGTAGGCCCAGGCCGCGTTGACGATAACGGAAATCGCGTGCCTGTAGATGTAGCCGAAGGCGACATCGTCATCTACTCGAAGTACGGCGGAACTGAAGTCAAGCACGCCGGTGCAGAGTACCTCGTACTCTCAGCCCGCGACGTTCTGGCGATCGTCGTTAAGTAGTTTCACTCGAG
>NZ_ASZW01000195.1:2932-33385 GCF_000468215.1 Arthrobacter sp. CAL618
GCCAACAGGCCGGGGTTCTCTCATCGGTGCGTGAAGACGTAGCGAGAACCACCAGGATTTGCACAAGCAGGATTTGCACAATGGAAGAGGAAACACATCATGGCAAAGCAGTTGCTGTTTGACGACGCTGCACGCCGCGCGCTGGAAGCGGGAGTCAACAAGTTGGCTGACACCGTCAAGGTGACGCTCGGCCCCCGCGGCCGCAACGTCGTACTGGACAAGAAGTGGGGAGCCCCCACGATCACCAACGACGGTGTGACCATCGCCCGCGAAATCGAACTGGACGATCCGTTCGAGAACCTTGGCGCTCAGTTCGCCAAGGAAGTGGCCACCAAGACCAACGACATCGCCGGTGACGGCACCACCACCGCGACGGTGCTGGCCCAGGCACTGGTCACCGAAGGGCTGCGGAATGTCGCAGCCGGCGCTGCCCCCTCACAGCTGAAGCGTGGCATTGAGGTCTCCATCGAGGCCGTTGCTGCCCGCCTGCTTGAGAACGCCCGCGAAGTTGTCGGTCAGCAGACCGCCAGCGTCGCGTCCATCTCGGCCCAGAGCTCAGAGGTTGGCGAGCTCATCGCTGAAGCCTTCGAGAAGGTCGGCAAGGATGGCGTGATCACCATCGAGGAGTCCTCGAGCACCCAGACCGAACTGGTTCTCACCGAGGGCATGCAGTTCGACAAGGGTTTCCTCAGCCCGTACTTCATCACCGATGCCGAGCGTCAGGAAGCGGTGCTCGAAGATGCACTCATCCTGATCAACTCCGGCAAGATCTCCTCGCTGCAGGAATTCCTGCCGCTGCTGGAGAAGGCGCTGCAGGCCGGTAAGCCCCTGTTCATCATCGCCGAGGACATCGACGGCGAAGCGCTGTCCACCCTCGTGGTGAACAAGATTCGCGGCACCCTGAACGTCGTCGCCGTCAAGGCACCAGGCTTCGGCGACCGCCGCAAGGCCATGCTGCAGGACATCGCGACGCTGACCGGTGCGCAGGTCGTTTCGCCTGACCTCGGCCTCAAGCTGGATCAGGTGGGCCTCGAAGTGCTGGGTTCGGCTCGCCGGATCACCGTCACCAAGGACACCACCACCATCGTTGATGGCATTGGCACCGAGTCCGACGTTGCGGACCGTGTCGCCCAGATCCGTGCCGAGGTTGAGCGCACCGATTCCGATTGGGACCGCGAGAAGCTTCAGGAACGCCTGGCCAAGCTGGCCGGCGGCATCGGAGTCATCAAGGTTGGCGCAGCCACCGAGGTTGAGCTCAAGGAAAAGAAGCACCGCATTGAGGACGCCGTGTCAGCGACACGCGCGGCTCTCGACGAGGGCATCGTCGCCGGTGGCGGCGCTGCGCTGATCCACGCGTCGAAGGCACTGGACACCGACCCAGCCGTCCTCGCCCTTGAGGGCGATGCGGCAACGGCCATCAACCTGGTGCGCCGCGCCCTGGCCCAGCCATTGCGCTGGATCGCGGAGAACGCTGGCCACGAAGGCTACGTCGTGGTGCACCGCGTCGAGGAACTTGAGCCCGGACATGGCTTCAACGCTGTCACCGGTGACTATGAGAACCTCGTCGACGCCGGCATCATCGACCCCGTCAAGGTCACCCGTTCAGCGCTGCGGAACGCGGCGTCGATCGCTGCTCTGATTCTCACCACCGAAACCCTCGTGGTGGAGAAGCCTGAGACCGACGACGAAGAAGGTCACAGCCACTAGTCCCCTCAAGGGCTAGACAGGCATGACAGCACCCCTGATCCTCGGATTGGGGGTGCTGTCATGTGGTGGGCAGTTCTCCCCATCGCGGGATGCAGCGGTCCGTGAAATGCTGCAGGGGTGCAGCGAAATGGTGCACTTTAAACGCAGGGCAAACGAAACTGGGGACATTCGGCTGTGACAGCTTGGGATATCGATGCGGCATCAGCGCGAGGGATCATCGCGCGCACGGTGGAGGAAATGCTCGAATTTCACACCGCGGGCGATGAAATGGACACCGCGATCCAGGGGGCTGCCAGCGCCAGCAACAGTCCGGGCATCGCGGCCGCGCTCGCGTCCGTGTACGACGACTACGTGAAACTGCTCATCAGTAACGCGACCGTCAGGGCCACCAACGCCTGCAACGGGACCAGCCAGGCAGTCAACTGGTACGTCCAGGGCGACCTGGACATGGCTGCTACCGCTCAGGACAGCGCCTCGCAGGTGCCCGAATGACATCGGTAAGCTTCGCCGGAGTACCGACCTTCCCCGACTCGGACCTCCTCGATACGGAGGCGGAAGCAATCAAAACCGCTGGGACGCGGGTCAAGGAGATTGCAGCGAACTCTAGCGCCGTCTGGGTCGAACTTGGCGCTGTGTACAGCGCGCCGGAGGCGGCTGAGGTGTTGGCCGCGTTTACCCCGGTTGACTCTTTTGGGGAAGAGACCCAGACCGTTTCGGCCTTAATCGCCACGGCGCTGACCACCTTCGCTGCCACTGCGAGGACCCTCAAGACCACTTACAATTCACTGGTCCTGCAGGCGGGGCAAAATTCAGGGCCCGACGACGACCCCGAGGACGTGGCTGCAGCCAACCAGGACACCCAGGTCCTGGTGGACCAGCTGGTCCGTGACTACCAAGAAGCCGAGGCGGCATGCATCGCCGCTCTGGGCGCCGCCAGCGGGCAGGTCTACTCGCCCGGCTGGGCCGACACACTCGGTATTGGCACTTCAACCGTCAACGAGATTGTGGATCGGGTCCAGCACTCCCAAGTCCACGTCCGGGTACCTCTCGAGACCGTCCGCTCCCCACGGGTCTTCGACCTGGAACTGGGGCCACCGATCCGTCCCACCGGGCCGCTCCACATGGACGACATGCCCTATGACTACATCGACGCTGACGGCAAGAAATGGACGCAGACGCCGTCGGGCCTGCTGGTCCGCACCGGCACGACGGTCGACGTCACGCGGCCACCTATCGACGTGGAGAACTATCAGCGGCCCGGGCCACAGCTGACTACCCCCGACCGGGTGACATCGCCTCCCGATTGGGCGCGAAACGCCGGGCGGGGACTGTTCGTCGTCGACGTCGGAATGACCGTCTGGTCGCACGGCACCTCCCAGTACAACGAAGATCTGGTGAACCATCCGGACTGGACCGATGGTCAGCGCGCAGCGAGTGTGACTGAAGACGTGGTCATTGTGGGCGGCACGTCACTCGCCGGCGGAGCCGCGGGGGCTTTGGCCGGCGCCAAGGGTGGTGCAGTGCTCGGCGCAGCGATCGGTTCGGTCATTCCAGGGGCAGGCACCGCAGCCGGTGCCCTCGTTGGCGGTATCGTGGGAGCGGTCGGCGGTGGAATCATCGGCAGTAAGGTAGGCGAAGAGGTCGGCGAAGGGATCAAGGACGTATGGAACTCCCTGTGGGACTAGCAAGTCTCCTTGCGGGGCTGATCATGATGCTCTGCGGCATCAATGCTTACCGCGGGCGCTGGCGGAAGTGGTTGCAGCCGGGCCTGATCCCCAGAGTGGACAGCTACGTCGGCCTCGGCCTGCTGTATGGCGGGATCGGGTTTTGCCTTGCACCGCTGTCAGCGCTGCTCGCCGACAGCAACTCACCTCGCGCCCTCACAGCAGTGGTGGTTTCCCTGGCAATCGGAGGCATTCTGGTGTGGCTCCTGAGCACGGCCTGGCTGCCAAGATTCATGCGCCCCCGCTGGGTGAAGGTCAAACAGGGTAGCAGCGACCTCTTCCCCGCAAACCCAGGAGCCCGATGAGCGAGTTCGTCCTCGAAACCACACCGCGCCTGGATTTTCAGCGCCCGACGGACTGGCTCCCGAGCCAGGTTGATGGAGTCGNCCGGGTGGTGGTCGCGCCGCCGAGTTGGGGAGGGTTCAGGCCTTCACTGGTAGTCACCAGCCAGCCCTACGACGGCACCATCGCCAAACTCTCCACCTTCGCGATGGCGGCCGCCATGGGAGATCTGCGACACACCTACCTGATTGCCTGTGAGATCTGGCAACACCCGGCAGGCACGGGCCGGAAGATCGAATACACCCACCGGCTGGACGATCAGGTGCTGCACGTCCAGCGCTGGACCTTCGCCCACCAGGGGTATGCCGTTGACTTCACAGCCACCTGCGCCACCACCCAGCTCACCTCGGTCGACGCCCTGTTTGACCATGTGGCACGCACACTCCAGCTCCGAGGCGAATCATGAACGAATACCCGCACAAAGAGCCGCGCATGGACGGATTCCTCGCGCACCATACGGGAGAGCGCCTTGAGGAGCTCTCCGGGATCGCGGGTCGGCAGCCCTATGCATCAGCGGGTCCGAAAATTTCCCCGGAAACGCTCGAGCTGCTGGAAACGGCAGCCCAGGCGGGGAAACTGGGCCGGTTGGTCGCCGGAAGCAGGTCGGCCGACCTCGCTCCGCTGGTCAAGGCCGGGCTGCTGACCGACAAGGGGGCCCTCACATCGCAGGGTCGCCTGGTGACGGGACCCTGGCGTGAATCATTTGCGTCGTTGCGGCTGTCGGCTCAACACCAGGGTCAGGCCTCAGATTTCCAGGTCTGGATCAGTGCTGAAGGGTGTCTTGTGTTGGCTGGGCCGTCGGCCGCAACGATGATCAGCGGTTCAGCTGGTGACTGGCACCAGGTGGATTTCCTGGCGGCCGATCACCTGTATCCGGCACTCGCAGCGTGGGTCGGGATTGCGCCAGCCTGGAACGTGGCATCGGAGACGTCAGTCGTCGACGGCGAAATGGTGGGCGCGCGGGTCCGCGACCGGACAGTGGCTCCGCCTGTTGGCGCCGATGCGCCAATGGTCAACATGTGGCAGCAGCCCTGGGTGCTGTGGCGGCTGGTTGTGGAGCCTGACCGTACGAACGCCGTTCCCGCCACCTACCTGAACGCGGGTAGCGCCGGCCACTATCACCTCGGTAGCGACGACGCCGGTACCCACCTCACGCCCGTCCCCTCCAGCGCGGTATATCGGGTGCTGGCCCACCAGATTGATGCTCTGCTCCATTCCTGAGCGGTTCGGGTTGTGTCGAATCGCACGCTCCCGGAATAGGGTGCACCCGGCAATCGTTTTAGGATGAGAGTCTGGCAATTCGAATATCCCTCGGCCAGCTTCTACCCACAGACCATCTGAGAAAGAGGCGACGCAGTGACCCAGCCGTCCCAGCGCAACGAAACCCATGACCCATTCGGATTCGTTGGCCTGACGTACGACGACGTCCTGCTCCTGCCCGGCCTCACCGATGTGATCCCGTCCGAGGCTGACACCAGTTCGCGCGTTTCCAAGCGCATCACCGTTCAGACCCCGCTGTTGTCCTCGGCAATGGACACCGTCACCGAGGCACGCATGGCCGTGGCAATGGCCCGCCAGGGCGGCCTCGGCGTGATCCACCGGAACCTGTCGATCCAGGATCAGGCGGAGCAGGTGGACCGGGTCAAGCGCAGCGAGTCCGGCATGATCGCTCATCCGGTCACCATCGGACCCGATGCCACCCTTGCTGAGCTGGACGAACTATGCGGCCACTATCGGGTGTCGGGTCTTCCCGTCGTCGACGACGCCGGGCATCTGCTCGGCATCGTCACCAATCGTGATACCCGGTTCGTCTCCGAACATGAGTGGCCACACCGCCTGGTGCGCGCGGTCATGACTCCCATGCCGCTGGTGACCGGGCAGGTCGGAATCAGTGGTGAGGACGCGATCGGGCTGCTGGCCAAGAACAAAATTGAAAAGCTTCCGCTCGTCGACGGAGAAGGCATTCTTCGAGGACTGATAACTGTTAAGGACTTTACAAAAGCCGAGCAGTATCCGCTCTCCACGAAGGACGACGAAGGCCGGCTGCGGGTCGGCGCCGCTATCGGCTTCTTCGGTGATGGCTGGGATCGCGCCATGGCCCTCGTGGACGCCGGAGTTGACGCCCTGTTCGTTGACACCGCCAACGGGCACAGTGCCGGTGTCCTCGAGATGATTGCCCGGCTCAAAGCCGAACGATCAGTGGCTCACGTCGACATCATCGGTGGCCAGGCAGCAACACGGGACGGCGCCCAGGCGCTGATCGACGCCGGCGCCGACGGTATCAAGGTCGGGGTAGGCCCCGGATCCATCTGCACCACTCGAGTGGTGGCGGGCGTTGGCGTACCCCAGGTGACCGCCATCTATGAATCAGCCAAGGCTGCCATCCCGGCAGGGGTGCCTGTGATCGCCGACGGCGGACTCCAGTACTCGGGCGACATCGGCAAGGCGCTGGTCGCCGGCGCCGACACCGTCATGCTCGGCTCGCTGCTGGCCGGCTCGGCCGAAGCCCCTGGCGAACTGATCTTCGTGAACGGCAAGCAGTACAAGACCTACCGTGGCATGGGTTCCCTCGGCGCCATGCAGACCCGCGGAAAGAATACGTCCTACTCGAAGGACCGCTACTTCCAGGCCGACGTCACAGGGGACGACAAGCTGATCCCCGAAGGCGTCGAAGGCCGCGTTGCCTACCGAGGACCGCTCGAGTCCGTCGCCTACCAACTGGTCGGGGGACTGCGTCAGACCATGTTCTACACGGGTGCCCGCACCATCGGAGAGCTGAAGGCAAAGGGCAAGTTTGTCCGTATCACCTCCGCCGGCTTGAAGGAGTCGCACCCCCACGACATCCAGATGACCGTCGAGGCTCCGAACTACGGCAGCAAGTAACGCACCGGGCGCGGGTCAGCAGCGTGCATGGGTCCCGGCAGAACGGTGAGGATCCATGACAGGTGATGAGCTCCGCCCACCCCGGGTCCCTCGACCGAGGCTTTCCCTGAGACCCTACGCGCGCGCCGTCGGACAGGTCCTGAGAGTGAGCTTCAGAGCGTCACCGGGCGCCGTCGTCATGAAGGTCGTGGGGTCGCTGATCGCTGCTGTCCTCCCGCTGGTGACCACCTATTTCGCCGCGCTGACCACGACCGCGCTTGCCGAGGCCTACGCCGGGAATCCCGACGCCGGCCAGCAGGCGGTGCTCTATGTGCTGATCACCGCCGGCCTGGGATTGTTTTGGGGCGCTTTCACCAGCTTGGACCGGTATATCCAGCAGGTCATGAGCTTCAGGGTGGGAGCGGTGGTGGGTGACCTGATGTACGAACGGTTCCTCGCGCTCGAGTTCTGGCGGTACGACGACAAGGACACCGTTGACCTGTACGACCGGGCCAAACGGTTCTCGGATTCCTATGCGCGCGTTCTCGACCGGATCGCTGCGATCTTCACCCAGCTAGCCTCGGTGGTCCTGGCCATCGGCGCGCTCCTGCTGGTCAGCTGGTGGGTCGCACTGATCGTACTGATCGCGATCATCCCGAGCGTCTACCTACAGTTCAAGCTATCCCGCGAACAAATGGCCCACTGGAATACCCAGGTGGATTCACGCCGGCAGCGTCGGCTGATCGAAACGAACCTGATTCGGCCGCAACATATTGCCGAGATGAGGCTCTACGGCATCGTGGGCTACCTGATGGACCTGCGGTCCCGCCTCCGCGATGCCGACGAACTCCGCCGACTGGAGTTCCAGAAGCGGTACATTCCCAAACAACTGGCTGCCGATGCGCTTCAATACGGCGCCGAAGTGGTGGCCCTGATCTGGGTGGTAGGTCAAATCATTGCCCGGGCACAGCCGGTGGGACAGTTCCTCTACATCCAGCAGATTGTCAGCCGCGCCCTTACGACCGCCAATTCGCTGGTCACCTCACTCAGTTCAATCGATGAGGACCTCGCGAACCTCAAGGACTACGAGGAATTCATGAAATACCCCACGGCCGTCGGCGGTGGAGAGGTGCTGGCCAAAGCCCCGGCTGAGGTGACGTTGGAGAATATTTCCTACACCTACACCGGTGGGTCAGCTCGGGTGCTGAAGGGCATTTCCCTGAGCATCCGGAAGGGACAGCACATAGCCATTGTCGGGGAAAACGGTGCGGGAAAGTCGACCCTGATCCGGGTTCTGGCCGGGCTGTACCAGCCGGAGTCGGGCAAGGTGCTGCTGGATGGACAGGACCTGAGGGGCCTGGACATCAGCTCATGGCATCGGCATCTCGCGGTGATGTCGCAGGATTTCCTCAAGTACGAATTCGCAACGGCGGCCAACAACATTTACTTCGGGGATGTGTCATTGCCACGGGACGATACACGGATCGAGCGGGCCGCCCGCGACGCCGAGGCCAGCGACTTCATCAGTCGCCTCCCGAACGGGTTCGAAAGCCATGTCAGCAACTGGATGGAAGACCCCCGTGGACGGAAGGGGAGTGGGCTGTCCGGCGGGCAATGGCAGCGACTGGCGATGGCCCGCAACTTCTACCGCGGTGCCCCGTTCATCGTGATGGACGAGCCCACCTCGGCGATCGACGCGCTTGCCGAACACCGCATCTTCGGCCGGCTCTTTGCCGACCGGGAACACACGATCATTGCCATCAGCCACCGGCTGGCGACCATCGAGAAAGCCGACATCATTTACATGCTGGAGGATGGGCAGATCGCGGAGTCGGGGACCCACGATGAACTCGTGAATCTCCGTGGCCGGTATTTCAGGATGTTTGAGAGCCAGCTTGGGCTTGACCCGAACACCGTTACTGAAACCTGATCGGCAAGCCCTAAGCCGAGGTCTTGTCCTTCGGCTCCTGAGCCGAGGTGGCAAACGCGTCTCGTCCGTCCACGGGCAGCTGATGGTCCGCGGCTCGGTAGTCAAGTTCGGCCCTGAGCTCCTCGTAGCGGGACTCGGTTTCCGGATCGGGCTCGTGATCCGTGGTGTATTCGGTGTCCAGCTGACGGTGGATTTTGCTGTTCAGAATTTCAACCTGGCTATCCTCCAGGGGAGCCAGGTCCGCCGGGAAGGGCTGCTCCGGTGAAAGCCTACTTTTGTCGCCCATAAGCCTCTGCCTTTCGAAGAATGTGCTCGGATAATCCCTGCACACGGCAGTCTACGTCGAAAGGGCTGCGAATTATCAGCCTGCGGCCTGAGCGCCACCGTTGCGTCCTGCACCCAATTCTTCGATCAGGTTGCGCAGCTCCGCCCTGAGGGTGTCAGAGAGCAGCCCGCCACCGGCGATGAGGTTCTGTTCGATCTGGAGTGCACTGACCAACGCGCTCCTACCGGCGTCGGAAACTGAAACCATCTGGATTCGCTGGTCCACTTCGCCCCGGACGCGATTGACGTAGCCATTCACCTGCAGCTTCTCGATGGTTTTACCCATGGTCTGATTCTGTACACGAATCAGCTGAGCCAGCTTGGTCTGATTGATCGGGCCGTAATCCTGCAACACTCGCAGCGCGGTGTACCCGGCATGGGTGAGTCCGAGGTCAACCAGCCCCGCGTTCCAGGCATGGTCGACCAGTCGCGCCGCGGTGGTCAATAGCCTCCCGGTGGGCCATTGCTCCAGCTCCTGCATGTCGACAACTCCTTCACTAGTGAGATCGGAGGACCGGTACCAGGTAGGCTCCCATGTCCGGGATGCGATGTCGGGGATGCCATCCACCCTAGCCCTCTTGTGGGGCGAAAAGAAAGTAGGCTTATCACCGTCTGGCGGGATCTGGTGGGATCTGGTGGGTGGAGCCCCCTAATTCAGGGCGACAGACCGGCTGAATGCCGGGAAACCCGCCGCGGAGTCCTTGCGTGTCGCCCTGGGATAACCTTGTCAGGTGACTAACGAGATTGAAATTGGCCGAGGCAAGCGCGGACGCAGGGCGTACTCCCTCGATGACGTAGCGGTGGTTCCGTCCCGCCGCACCCGTGACCCCCATGACGTGTCGGTGCAATGGCAGATCGACGCCTACCAGTTCGAAATGCCAGTCATCGCCGCACCGATGGATTCCGTGATGTCACCGGAGACCGCCATTGCCATGGGGCGGCTGGGCGGTCTTGGCGTGCTCAACCTTGAGGGTTTGTGGACCCGCTATGAGGATCCCCAGCCCATGCTGGACGAGATCGCGAACCTGAGCACCGAGAATTTCAGTCCGGCGGCCACCCGCCGGATGCAGGAAATTTACAACGCGCCAATCCAGGAGGGCCTGATCACCAGCAGGCTCGCCGAAATGCGCGAGGCCGGGGTTACGGTGGCCGGCTCTCTGACACCCCAACGCACCCAGCAGTTCTACAAGACCGTCCTCGCCGCGGGGGTCGATATCTTCGTGATCCGTGGCACCACGGTCTCCGCCGAGCACGTCTCCAAGGACGACCGACCCCTGAACCTCAAACAGTTCATTTATGAGCTCGACGTCCCGGTCATCGTCGGGGGAGCCGCCGGTTACACCCCGGCGCTGCACCTGATGCGCACCGGTGCTGCCGGCGTGCTGGTCGGGTTTGGCGGGGGTGCGACGACGACGACGCGACGCGCCCTGGGCATCCACTCACCGCTGGCTTCGGCCATCTCGGACGTAGCAGCCGCACGGCGGGATTACATGGATGAATCAGGCGGTCGCTACGTGCACGTGATCGCGGATGGCGGGATGGGTGCCAGCGGTGACATCGTCAAAGCCATCGCGATGGGTGCCGACGCGGTCATGCTCGGTTCGGCACTGGCCCGCGCCGAGGAAGCGCCGGGACA
This sequence comes from Arthrobacter sp. CAL618, assembly GCF_000468215.1. Classification (NCBI taxonomy): domain Bacteria; kingdom Bacillati; phylum Actinomycetota; class Actinomycetes; order Micrococcales; family Micrococcaceae; genus Arthrobacter; species Arthrobacter sp. CAL618. Next base: position 13,458 of record NZ_ASZW01000195.1, read on the forward strand.
GGGCTGGCACTGGGGCCAGGAGGCTCACCACGACGAACTACCCCGCGGCGACAGGGTCAAGATTGGCACGGTGGGTCCGCTCAAGGAGGTGCTGTGGGGGCCGTCGCATCACACGGATGGAACCTCCAATGTGATTGGCGCCCTGCGCCGGGCGATGGCCACCACCGGCTACTCGGACCTCAAGGAGTTCCAGCGGGTGGAAGTAGTTCTTTCCCCCTACATTTCCAACGGCTGATTGCTAAGGTTGGGGGACGTAGTATCGAACCCGACGAAGGATCGCCGCCATGTCATCAGGAGCACTGAGCCCGAAGAACCGTGAAGACGCGCTAGCAGCGTTGAAAGCCACCTCGGAGTCCGGTAGGGAGTTGGACATCCTGATCGTAGGCGGCGGCGTCGTCGGCGCTGGATCGGCGCTCGACGCCGTGACCCGCGGACTGGACGTGGGGATGGTTGAAGCCCGCGACTGGGCATCAGGCACTTCCTCACGGTCATCGAAGCTGATCCACGGTGGTCTGCGGTACCTCGAAATGCTCGACTTCGCGCTGGTACAGGAGGCCCTCAAAGAACGCGGCCTGCTGATCCAGCGAATCGCACCGCACCTGGTCCGACCGGTACCGTTCCTCTACCCGCTCACCAAGCGGTTCTTCGAGCGCCCCTATGTGGGTGCCGGAATCTTGCTGTACGACACCATGGGCATGACCTCAGGCAACTCGCGGGGCGTCCCCATGCACAAGCACCTTTCCCGTCGCGGGACCCTCCGGGCCGCCCCCAGCCTTAAAGAAGACGCAATGGTGGGCTCCATCCGCTATTACGACGCCCAGGTGGACGACGCGCGGTATGTGGTCAACATGGTGCGGACCGCAGATCACTACGGGGCCAAAGTCGCCAACCGGGTGACGGTAGTAGATTTCCTCCGCGAGGGTGAACGTGTGGTCGGAGCCCGCGTCAAGGACCAGGAAACCGGCGAACAGTTCGACATCCGCGCGAAGCAGGTCATCAATGCCACGGGCGTCTGGACCGACGAAACCCAGGCTATGGTCACCGACCGCGGCCAGATGAAGGTCAGGGCCTCAAAGGGCATCCACCTCGTCGTTCCGCGGGACCGCTTCCAGTCCACAGTGGGACTGATCCTGCGCACCGAGAAGTCCGTCCTGTTCGTTATCCCCTGGGGTCGTCACTGGATCATCGGAACCACCGACACCGACTGGGACCTGGATAAGGCGCACCCGGCCGCGTCCTCCAAGGACATCGACTACATCCTGGAGCATGTCAATAAGGTGTTGCGCCGCCCGCTCACCCGGGAAGACGTCGAGGGTGTGTACGCCGGGCTGCGGCCGCTCCTGGCTGGCGAAAGTGACTCCACGGCGAAACTTTCACGGGAGCACGTGGTCGCGCACCCGGTTCCGGGCCTCGTGGTCGTCGCTGGGGGCAAGTGGACCACCTACCGGGTGATGGCCAAGGACGCGGTGGATGAGGCGACCCGGGCACTGGACGAGCGGGTCCCCGCCAGCTGCACCGAAACCGTCCCGCTGCTGGGCGCTGAAGGGTACAAGGCGGCATGGAACAAGCGTGCCCGGATGGCTGACCAGTCGGGTGTCCACGTGGCACGGGTGGAACACCTCCTGCAGCGCTATGGGAGCCATGCGGAGGACATTCTCGCGCTGATCCGCGAGGACAGGAGCCTCGGCGAGCCGTTGCCAGGGGCAGATGACTATCTTGGAGCTGAAGTGGTCTACGCGGTAACCCATGAGAACGCGCGCCATGTCGACGACGTCCTCACCCGCCGCACCAGGATCTCCATCGAATCCTGGGACCGTGGCGTGTCGGCGGCTCCTGAGGTCGCGTCGCTGATGGCGCCGTTCCTCGACTGGAGCGACGCCCAGGTGGACCGCGAGGTCAAACACTACCTCGCCCGGGTAGAAGCCGAGCGGCTGAGTCAGGAGCAGCCCGACGACGTCCTGGCAGACAATGCCCGGATGGGAGTCGAAGATATTGTGCCGCTAAGCTAGGACCGCGGTCTGGACGCCGTGCCGCCTGCCCAATGCAACCCGCGAGAGGTCTACCATGACCGAGCGATCCCTGGAATTCACCGATGCCGTTTTGACCACCCCTGATCTGGTGATCCTAGAGATGGTTGCCGCCGACAAGGAAGCGGCGACGGAACAGCTTGCCACCAAACTGTTCGAGGCGGGGCGTATCTCGCAGCTCGAGGGGTTCCTTGCGCAGGTCAATTCGAGGGAACACCAGATGGCTACCGGGCTGCCGGGTGGGGTAGGGCTGCCGCACGCGCGCAGCGACTACGTCAACCAGACCAGTATCGCGGTGGGCGTCACCAAATACGGCCACAGCCTCGACTTCGGGGCAGTGGACGGACCGGCGACGCTGGTCCTGCTGATCGCCACGCCGTCGCAGTCCTTCTCGGAACACCTCGAGGTGCTGGCCACGCTGGCGCGGTCCCTGTTCAAGGAGAACTTCAGGGAATCACTCAGGCGTGCCCACGACACCGAGGTAATCGCCGAGTTGATCAATTCCTCACTGGTGTTCTTCGACCACTGAGCCGTCTGCGAGAAGCCCGTTGTCATGGCGGTCGTCATTCGGACCGCCATGACTTCCACAACGCCGCATAGGAACCATCAAGGGCGAGCAGCTCATCGTGCGAGCCGAGCTCGGTGATGTTGCCGTTCTCCACGACGGCCACCCGATCGGCGTCGTGAGCCGTATGCAGGCGGTGGGCAATGGCCACCACGGTCCGCCCCTCCAGCACCGCGTTCAGCGAGCGTTCCAGATCGCGGGCGGCCTGCGGATCGAGCAATGAGGTTGCCTCATCCAGGACCAGTGTGTGCGGGTCGGCGAGGACCAGCCGCGCAAGTGCAAGTTCCTGGGCCTGGGCTGGGGTTAGCTCGTGCGCGCCGGAACCCACTTCGGTTTCGAGTCCGAGCGGTAGGGCGCGCGCCCAACCCAGCGCCCCGACGTCGTCCAGGGCCTGTTCGAGTTGCGCCTGCGTCGCATCGTCCTTACCGAGGCGGATGTTGTCCGCCAGGGATCCGACAAACACATGGTGTTCCTGAGTGACCAGTGCCACTTCACGGCGCAGCGCGTCGAGGGGACGGTCAACCAGGGGCACGTCTCCGACGGTGACCGAACCGGCGGTGGGCGGGTGAATCCCGGCAATCAACCGTCCCAGGGTGGACTTACCAGCGCCTGAGGGCCCGACCATTGCCAGTCGTTCCCCCCGACGCAACTGCAGATCCACACCATGCAGGACGTCGTGGCCGGGGCGGTAGGCGTACCGTGCCTTGGATACGAGGATGTCGTCGTTCAGCGGCTCATTATCGGTGGCGTGCCGATCCGGCCGAACCTCCTTGATCCCTACGATGCGCGCCAGCGATGCGGCACCCACCTGAATTTCGTCGGTCCACATGATCAGGAGATCCACCGGATCAATGAGCCGCACGGCAAACAAGGCAACCGTTGCGACGACGCCGGGGGTAACGACGTCGATGGAGGCGAGCCAGCCGCCCCAGAGCAGCACACCCGCCACCGGCAGCCAGAAGGCAAAGTCGGCTGCCGGGAAAAGCACAGTGCGCAGCCAGAGGGTGTACCGCTCGGCCCGGTAGCTGTCCGTCAACGCTCCATCGATGCGGTCCCGGCGCAGCGCACCCAGCCCAAGAGCGTCCACCGTGCGGGCGCCCTCGATGGTTTCGGTGATCGAGCCGTTCACGACGGCGTAGGTTTCCCGTTCCTTCTGGTAACCAGCCGAGCTTCGCTTGAGGTACCACCGGGTCACCGGATACAGCACGGGGAGGCCGACCAATAGACCCAGTGCGAGGATCGGCGAGGTGATCACTGCTGCGCCGATGGTCAGCAGGATGGTCACTATCGACACCACCACCTGGGGCACACCGAACCGCACAGTGTGGGAGACGGCGTCGACGTCGTTGGTGGTGCGGGATACGAGGTCACCGGTTCCGGCCTTTTCCACGGTGGACAGCGGCAGCGAGGTGACCTGTTTCATGAAGTCCTCGCGCAGTTCGGCGAAAACCGTTTCCCCGAACACCATTCCGGCCCGGACGGCCAGTCGTCGCAGGAGGGCCTGAACAATCAGGAACCCCAGCATGACCAGCGAAATGACCGCAATATAGTCCGAAGTGGTTCCCTCGACCACGGCGTCGACCACTCGACCGAGTAGTACTGGTCCCACCAGTCCGGCGATGGCAGACCCAACATAAAGCGCAATGACGCGGGAAAGTCCGCCGCGGTGGTGCCTGATTAGCCGCGCGGCTTCGGCTCGAACCTGGATCGGGTCCGCAACCGGAAGCTTCCCGGTCGGGTCGGGAGCGGCAGTTGTTTCACTCACTTCGGATTACCACGTTTCGGTAGGCGGGCTGGCTGGTCAGCAGCTCCAGGTGCGTTCCTTCAGCGGCCACACGGCCATCCTCAAGGTAAATGACGTGGTCCATGACGCCGAGCATCAGCGGGCTGGCCGTCACCACAACCGTGGTCTGGTCGGCGCCGCCCCGCAGGCCCTTCAGCCGGGCAGCGATCCTGGATTCGGTATGGGCATCGACGGCGCTGGTCGGTTCGATCAGCACCAGCGTCTCGGCCTCAGTCAGCAGGGCGCGAGCGAGGACCAGGCGCTGACGCTGCCCACCCGAAAAGCCCCTGCCGCGCTCGGTCACCTCGTGGTCCAGGCCGTCGTCGATTCCGTCGAGGATGTCCAGTGCACTGGAGGCGTCCAGGGCGGCAAGGATGCGCGTGTCATCATGCCTCGCCTGTGGATCCAATTCGGAGCGCAGGGAGCCGGTGAAAAGCTGGGGGTTCGCCTCGCTCACCACGATCCGCTGGCGGATGTCCTGCAGTGCGATGTTGCGTAACGGTTCGGCACCCCAGCGGACTTCGGCGAGGTGGAGCACTTCGTCCTCAAACCGGCCCAACCGGGTTGCCAGATCGGCTGACGCGGCGGTGTCCACCGACACCACCGCGGTCATCCGACCGGGGTGGATGAGCACGCCGGTGCTGGCGTCGTGCAGCGTAGCGCCGGGGGGTGGTGCTGGGGAAGTGGTGTCCCTGTCAGTTACGTCGGGTTCGACGACGAGAACGGCGATGATCTTGCGGGCACCAACATGTGCCCGGATGAAGCGGGCCACGCTGTCGGCAGCCGCGCGAATCGGAGTCATGAGGAAGATCGAATAGCCGTAGAGCGCCACCAGCTGTCCCGGCTCGATCTCGCCCGCGAGGGCCAGATTGGCGCCGACCCAGGTGAACAGCACGCTGAAGGCCCCGGCAATGAATACCTGGGAAGCTTCGAGATCGGCCAGGGAGTACGCAACACGGATGCCAGAGTCCCGGGTTTTCGCGGAGTGCTGACGGTAGCGGTTCACGAAGATGTGCTCACCGCCGATTCCCCTGAGCACCCTGAGCCCGGCCACCGTATCGGCGCCGACGGCGGTCATCTTGCCGGACGCTTCGCGTTGTTCACGCTGACGGGCCTGGAGGGGGCGGACCACGAAGAGCAGGAGGCCGCAGCACGCAGGAACACCGATCAGGACGATCAGACCGAGCAGGAGGGAGGTTTGTGAAATGAGCACACAGACCACCAGCCAGGCCATGATGGAGCCAGCCAGCCGGGCCGATACCGCGTAAATCTCGCCCAACCGGGTGGCGTCCGAGGCCGCAGTTGAAACCACCTCACCGGTGGAGAGTCGCCGCGGCAAAGCATCCCCGGTACGGGTGATCTTGTAGCCGATCAAACGGATCGAATGGAAGGCCGCCTGCAGCCAGCCGCTGATTGCCGTGCGGTGCTCGAGAGTGCCTGCGACTGCCTGCACGACGGTCAGGAGGATCAGGACGCCCACCCACAGCAGGAGCCGGTCGAAGTCGCCTGCCACCACGCCTTCATCGATGGCCCGACCCAGCACATAGGGCATTACAGCCTGGGCGACCATCCAGGCAGTGCCGAACACTACTCCGGCCAGAAGCGTTGCTTTTTGCTTCGATGCGAGCCAGAGCAGATAGCGGGAAGGGGAGCGGAGGTCCGGAGGGCCGGGGTCAGGGTAGGGATACGAGCGCACGATCAACCATCCTAGCGCCTTCGCACCCAAGTGGTAGGCACTTCCCAATCACTAAATTGCCCACTGCTGGCCGGCTGGGAATTCTCGGGTGCATTCGGTTTTCTACACGGTGACGAAGTACCGTTAAGGTGTGCTCAAAACCGCGCTGAAACCCCGTTGGATCCTTTCACTGATCCTCGCCATGGTGATTGCGGGAGTCTTTGTGCTTTTGAGCCAATGGCAGTTCTCCAACTCGTCCGGTGAAGCGCCGCCCCCAGAGAGCGCCACCGAGCAGGTACAACCGCTAACCGACGTCTTTAGGCCGGGTGTCCCCATGACAGCGCCGGTCGCGGACCAGATGATCACCATGGATGGCGAGTTTCTCGCTGACACCACGGTGTTGGTGCAGGATCGGCTTCAGGAAGACCGGCCGGGGTTCTGGTTGGTCTCGGCCTTTGCGGTCGATCAGGGGACCACGGTGGCGGCGACCGGTTTCGACGAGCAGACAGTAATTCCGGTGGTGCACGGTTGGATCGCCGACGCCACAGCGGCGATTGAGGTGCCTGAGCTGGTGGGTCCAGGCTCCGTGATCGGGCGGCTGCTTCCAGCTGAGGGCCCGGTCGCCGAGCGACCAGTCGCTGGCCAGATTCCCACCCTCGCGACTGCCGACCTCACCAACCGGTGGGACCGGGCCATCTACTCCGGCTTCGTCGTCTCAACAAGCACCACGCTGGCTGGAGCGCAGCAGGCACCCGAGGATCCACTGGAGGTCGTCACAGTCGGTCCCCAGCCGCAGGAGACCCCGCTGAACTGGCTGAACATCTTCTATGCCGTGGAATGGTTTGTCTTTGCCGGGTTCGCCTTCTTCCTCTGGTGGCGCCTGGTGGCTGATGATTACCGGCGCACCCTCGAAGAAGCAGAAGATGACGAGGCGGAAGAAGTCGCCCCGTCCGAGCGTGAAACAACTACGAATGAGGTACGACAGTGAGCACGCCAGACGTCAACAAATCCATCGACGGCAGAGCTGGTACCGCTAAGAAAACCAAGCGACGGTTCGGCGGCACCCACGCCCAGATTCTCTCCGCCGTGAAGTTCTACAAGGTGCTGGCCTACGCCACCGGGATCATGCTGCTGCTGGTGGTCGTGGAGATGATTGCCGCCTACGGCATGCAATCCCACATCATGATCGGCGGACCCGAGGGGCTGCTGTCCCTGACTGACAAGGAGTTCTCGGATTCCGCCGAAGGGTTCAACTTTTCCACCACTGTGCTGATCGTGCATGGCTGGATGTACGTGGTGTACCTGATCGCTGATTTCCGGTTGTGGCAGATGATGCGCTGGCCGTTCAAACAGTTCCTGGTGATGGCCCTGGGTGGGGTTGTGCCGTTGCTGTCCTTCATTGTTGAACGCCGGATCCACCGTCAGGTAGAGCAGGAGCTCGCCGCCCACCCCGAGGCAGCGTCTCGGTACTAGCGATATCGGGCCGTCGCAATGTGCGGTCGGGTGCCCATGGCGACTATTGTTGACGCGTGACTATTCCCGCACCCGGACCCGGAGTTTCAGGCCAAGCCGAAGCCACCGCCACCCCCCTCGAGGAGATCTCCGAAACCAGCCACCGGCCGGTGCTGGTGGTGGACTACGGCGCCCAGTATGCCCAGCTCATTGCCCGCCGGGTCCGTGACGCGGACGTTTACTCCGAGGTGGTGCCGCACACCCTCAAAACAGCCGATCTGTTGGCCAAAAACCCGGTGGCGATCATCCTGTCGGGCGGTCCCTCGAGCGTCTATGCCGAGGGTGCACCTCGGGTTGACCCCGAGCTGTTCTCGGCAGGCGTGCCCGTCCTGGGAATCTGCTACGGCTTCCAGGCCATGGCCTCAGCCCTGGGCGGTACGGTCGCGAAGACCGGGCTTCGGGAGTACGGCTCCACCGACGTCGCAGCGTCCGGCGTCGGGGGATCGTTGCTTGACGGTGTCCCCGAGCACCAGAACGCCTGGATGAGCCACGGCGATAGCGTTCAGGCCGCACCCGATGGATTCGAGGTTCTGGCCAGCACCGCTGGTGCCCCGGTTGCTGCCTTCGCCGACGAAAAACGGCGCCTCTACGGCGTGCAGTGGCACCCTGAAGTGAAACATTCGGACCACGGGCAGCAGGTGCTGGAAAACTTTCTGTTCAAGGGCGCACGGCTTGACGCCAACTGGACCACCGGCAACATTCTTGAAGAGCAGGTAGGCCGCATCCGTGAGCAGGTGGGGGACGCGCGCGTCATCTGCGGGCTCTCCGGAGGGGTTGACTCCGCCGTCGCCGCAGCCCTGGTACAGCGGGCAGTGGGCGACCAGCTGACCTGCGTATTCGTGGATCACGGTCTGCTCCGCGAGGGGGAAGCAGAGCAGGTCGAGCGTGACTTCGTTGCTGCGACCGACGTCAACCTCTACGTAGCCAATGAACAAAAGCGGTTCCTGGACGCACTGGCTGGGGTCAGCGATCCTGAAACCAAGCGCAAGATCATCGGCCGCGAGTTCATTCGCGCCTTCGAGGAAGCCGAGCGGGCGATCATCGCCGAGGCTCAGGCACACGGTGAAAAGATCCGCTTCCTGGTGCAGGGCACCCTTTACCCCGACGTCGTTGAGTCCGGTGGCGGCGAAGGTGCTGCGAACATCAAGAGCCACCACAATGTGGGGGGTCTTCCCGAGGACCTGCAGTTTGAACTCGTCGAACCCCTTCGTGCCTTGTTCAAGGACGAGGTCCGGGCGGTCGGCGCGCAGCTTGGGCTGCCCGCCGAAATTGTGGGTCGACAGCCGTTCCCCGGCCCAGGTCTGGGAATCAGGATTGTCGGCGACGTGACCCAGGAACGGCTTGACCTGCTACGCCGGGCAGATGCCATCGCCCGTGCGGAACTGACAGCTGCCGGACTGGACAACGAGGTTTGGCAGATGCCCGTCGTGCTGCTCGCCGACGTTCGGAGCGTCGGAGTGCAGGGTGACGGTCGAACCTATGGGCATCCGATCGTACTCAGGCCCGTGTCTAGTGAAGATGCAATGACCGCCGACTGGTCCCGCCTGCCGTTTGACCTGCTCGCCCGGATCTCCAACCGCATCACCAATGAGGTAGAGGGAGTGAACCGGGTGGTGCTGGATATCACCAGCAAGCCGCCAGGCACCATCGAGTGGGAGTAGTCCGACCCCGGTTGGGAAGGGTATTTGACCGTCCCCGGTGTTGCGGCCCCGCCGTGACCACCCTTGTCGGATAGCTTGGAAGGCATGCCCATCTGGTCGAGATCGTCGAAAATAACCGCAGAAATGGAGACCACCGTGTCAGTGCAGGATCCCGGGGACTCCGCTGGGAACTTCCTCCTGCCGTGGCTCAAGCAGCTCGGCGCCCACGCGGGTGCCGACACCCTGCTGCACTTCTCACCTGCGTCGGCCAACAGCATCGATCTCACGCACGCCCACCCCTCGGGTCTCGCCCAGCTCCTTGCTGGCCGTCGCACCCGGCTGTCCACTCTCCTCCGGGACCCGGGTCAGTACGCGGCTGCGATGAAGGCGGCACGGGTCCTTCGGGCGAAGATCTACGAGGTGGGCACCGAGCGCGGTATCGACGTCGGTTATCTCGCTGCCGGAACCGCCGCCTGGCGCAGCGTCGACGACGACGGCCGGTCCGAGTCGCTGACCGCGCCGGTTCTGTTGACCTCGGTTTCACTGACGGTTCATGCGTCCCAGGATGACTACGAACTCCAGCTCACCGAGCATGCGCGGCTTAATCCCGCGCTGGTGCGCCACCTGCGGTCAGCACAGGGGGTGTCGTTCGACCCCGAGTCCGTCGCCAAACTGGCCTACGGCACAGCGCGCTTCGATCCGTTGCCGGTCCTGGACAAGCTCCGTGCACTGACCGAGGGTGTGCGTGGGATGGCCATCGAGCACCATCTCCTCGTGTCCACCTTTGCCGATCTCGCTGACGTCGCCGACGATCCGGCCATCCGCTCCGACCATCCCGTGCTTGCAGCCCTGGTGGATGCGGCAAAGGAGGGACAGCCGGCACCTGCGGCACCGGACGCCCCTGAGCTGGCAACACCGATTGATGAACGTCTGCCAGCCGATGAACTGCTGATCAGGGATGCCGACTCTGCGCAGCAGCAGGTCCTGGACCAGATCATCCAGGGACGGTCATTGGTGGTGTCGGCACCCCCAGGATCAGGCCAGACCCAGACCGCGCTCAACGCCGTTGCGGCTCTTGCCGAGCAGGGCAAGAGCGTCCTAGTGGTGGCTGAGCGTCGCGGTACCCTCAACGAAGTGGTCCAGGAACTGGACACACTGAACCTTGGCTCGCTGGTCCTCCAGCTCAATGCCAACATCAACGAACAGCAACTCAAAGACCAGCTGATCCGGGCGATCGTGCGGAACGAGAAGGCGACGCGGCCCGAGCTGGACGGACTCCACCAGACTCTGGTCGACCACCGCCATCAGCTGCAGGACCATGTGAGGTCTCTGCACAACGTGCGAAGCCGCTGGGGTTGTTCGCCCTACCAGGCAATGCAGTCGCTGGCGGAATTGACCTCGTTGAATCCCTCGCCGGCAACAACGGTTCGCCTGCTCCGTAGCGTGATGGACAGCATCCCCGACCGCGTTGAGCTCGCTGGCCGGCTTCGCAGGGCAGCAGAACTGGGCAGCTTCAGCGCCTCGGCCGTAGAGAGTCCCTGGTACGGCGCCAAGCTGCTGAACCGTAAGGATACCGAGCGTGCACACGAGCTGGCCGTCGACCTGGCCCGCGACATCCCGCTGCTTCGGGAAAAGGTGCTGCGGGTAGCCGATCATTCCCAGATCAGTCTCGGCGGTTCGTTCACCGAGTGGGGAGAGCAATTGGAGCTCCTCGCAGCGGTCCGGGCAAGTCTCGACAAATTCACGCCAGATATCTTCGACCGGCCGGTCACCGACCTCATCACCGCCACGGCCTCATCGTCCTGGCGTCGGGAGCGCGCCATCGAGATGAGCTCGATGACCCGATCGCGGCTTCGCAGGGTGGCAAAGGAATATGTTCGCCCCGGTGTACACATCGCCGACCTGCACACTTCCCTGGTGGAAGTGCAGCAGCAGCGGACGCTCTGGACCCGGTACGCGACGACTGAACGGCACCCCTCTGTGCCAACGGGTCTCGCCGAGATCAATAACTTCCACCACAAGATCCGCCGGGAACTGGACGAGCTCACCAAAGTACTTGCCACGACCCCCGGCCATGTTGACCTGGCCGCTATGCCGCTGGAAGAGCTGGGCCAACGCCTCGCCGAGCTCGCCAGGGACAGACAAACCCTCGCAACCCTGCCGGAGCGCACCCTGCTGCTCGACGAAATGCGTGAACGTGGGTTGGGCGAATTGCTCGACGATCTGGCGCGGCGCGAAGTAGGCGCGCGTCAGGTGGGATCCGAACTGGAACTGGCGTGGTGGCAGTCTGCCCTCGACGCCATGATCAGCGGTGACGACTATCTGGCAATGTCCGACGGCGAGAGCCTGCGCCGGCTCGAAGCGGACTACCGTCTGGCCGACAACGCGCACATCGCTTCCGGTCCAGGACGGCTCCGATTTGCCCTCGCTGAACGCTGGCGGACGGCGCTTGCGGCGCATCCGGCGGAAGCGGAGAAGCTCCGGGAACTGCTCCGCACAGGCACTCTGGATCTCGCTGGGCTCAGTGCCCAGGATGACGACCTGGTGACCGCCCTCATGCCGGTTTGGGCGGCGAGTCCCCTCATGCTTCCGATGGTGCTACCAGCCGACAAGACCTTTGACGCGGTCATTGTTCTGGATGCCGAATCAATCTCCCTGCAGTCGGCCGTTCCGGCTCTGGCGAGGGCAACCCAGGTCATCGCTTTCGGCGATGACCGCCTCGGCGGACCCCAAAGCTTCAGCGTCGGTGCAGGAGCCGAGTCACCTCAGGAAGCCGACCAGCTCAACAGCGCCTACTCGGCCCTCTCTGGCATCTTCCCCACCAGTCCGCTGAGCGTGGTGTATCGGGGCGTTGACAAGGCTTTGACCGGCTATCTGAGCGACACCTTCTATGACGGCCGGCTCTCCCGGCTACCTCATGGTTCGGAAGTTTCGGGTACCGGCCGGGCCCTCACCGTCGACTATCTACCAGACGGCACCGGAATGCCGAGCGCCGATCAGGCCGGTGTGGAAAGCGTTGCGGCCGAAGTCAGCCGTGTCGTGGAACTGGTCTTCGAACACATCCGACGCCGTCCCAGCAGTTCGCTGGCAGTGGTGACCGCTAGCGCCCGGCACGCAGGGCGGGTAGGCCAGGCGATTAGACAGCGGATGGCAGAGCTGCCCTGGGCGGCTGACTTCTTCGCCCCGGGCAAGGAGTCGTTCCGAGTGGTCCCGGTCGAGCGGGCCGCGGGCCTCACCCGGGATTGCGTGATCTTCTCCCTCGGCTTCGGGCGGACCCCGCACGGCAGGGCACTGCATAACTTCGGCCAGCTGTCCGGCCCCGATGGTCGCGGTCGGTTCGTCACAGCCATGACCAGGGCGCGTCACCAACTTCACATTGTTACGTGCTTCCTCCCAACGGACCTCGACCCCACCCGGCTCGACAATGGAGCGTTGGATTTCTTCGGTCTGCTCGAGCGAGAGCTGGGGGAGGGGACCGGAGAGACCCCGGATCCGTCAGGGGAGCCCGCAGCACCGGTGAACCCAGATCCGCTGGTCGCGGATCTGGTCAATCGACTTCGCGACCGTGGTGCCCACGTGCTGGACCACTATGACGGGGTTCTCGACATCGTCGCCACAGCAGGGTCGGCAACAGTAGGTAAGCCGTCCGACGAGTCAGGTTCCGGCATGCAAACGCCACCGATCGCTATCGAATCCGATGGGACCGAAAGGTACCGCACCATGACGGTTCGGGAGCGAAGCAGGCTTCGCCCCCAACTCCTTGAGCGGATGGGGTGGCGGTACATGCCCCTCTGGACCATCGAGGTGTTCACCGACCCGAACGGATGCGCTGATCTGATTGGACGCTATCTGGGGTTGCCCGAGGTGACCAGTGGACGACATTCAAACTCACAGAGCGGGACGAGCATGAGCGGAACAGGCCAGGCAAGCCACGACAGTGTCCTGCCCAAGCTCGCTGCAGAGGATGAGGCCGATTCATGGGGTGAGCGCGACGAGTCCCATGAAGCGTGGTTGAAGGACCAGCGTCCCCCGCACTGGGACTGATGGTCCTGACTGGCAGCCCTGGCAGCCGAACCAAGGACGCCGTGCGCTAGCGCAATGTCCTCGCCCGTGCCCTCGCCCGTGCCCTAACTCGATGGTCTAACTCGATGTCCTAGCCGGGTGGTGCGCCGGTCAGCACCAGATGAACGTTGCCGGTGCTGGTGGCGCCCGCCAGGGCTGCGGCGTCTGCCGGTGCTGCGGCAACCACCACGAGCCCTTCGCTCTCAGAGTTGCCCGGCCAGACGCCCGATGGGCCGCTGCTGGGGGCAGCCGAGGTCCACAGCACCGGCAAACCCCGAGCCAGCACGGTTGTGTCACCAGGTACGTCGAAGCCATTCCCCGTGCTGAGCACAACTTCCACATAGTGGCCGGGGGACAGCAGCTGGACCGTTGACGGGTCCGACGGGCGTAAGGGTACCGCGACGGTGCCTGCGGGTGCGCCGGTGAGCAGCCCTGATCCGACAAAGGCGGTGGGGGTGAGAACGAAGCCGTGCGGCAGGGGAGTGGCGAGCTGTTCACCCACTACTTCGCTCGGGTCGGCGAAGGACGCGGACATGACCGCCTCGGCCGGCAGTTCAACAATGGTCAGGTGGGCGGCAGTGAGAACGGTACCCACCGGGAGATCTGCCGCCGCCGCAACAACGCCGACGCGGGTCTGCTCGGGAGGGATCAACGCCTCCACGGCCACTGCCGTGGCCAGGCAGAACAGCATTGCTGCCAGGAGCCTGCGGTTTCGGAACACGAACCGCCCGACGCGGTGCGAGGATTCCCCGGCTCGTTGGGGGTGCCGTGGTGGATGTTTGCCAAGGGCCATCCACAAACGTTAGAACCGCTTTGGGAGCACGAGGGGCGCTTCGCCTGCTATGTGGATAAAGCCACTGTGGCAGACGGTGTTCAGCGGTGTCACTAGCTGGCGGCCGCGGTGGTCTTTGTCGCCGGTGCTGACTTGGTGGGGGCCGGGGAGGCGTCCTTGCCCGGGCCTGTGGTGCTGGGTTTGTTCTCGGAGCTGCTGGATGACGATTCAGAACCCGAGCCGGTGGACGCGACGGAATTGCTCGCACCGACGTCGACTGACTTCTTGCTGTCGCGGGAATCATTGCGGTAGAAACCGGACCCCTTAAAGACAACTCCCACGCTGTTGAACTTTTTCCGAAGCGATCCGTCGCATTCAGGGCAGACGGTCAGGGAGTTATCGGAGAAGGCCTGGTGAATGTCGAAAGCGTGTTCGCAGTCTCTGCAGGCGTATGCGTAAGTAGGCAAGAAAATCCTCCTGGACAAGCTGTGTTCTTGGGGATCGGTCACCCAAGTCGGTTCGACTGGCACTCTAAGGTCCCGAGTGCTAAGTCTACACCGCTACGCTGCAGGGCTCAGCCGGTGGAACGCGGAGGGGGTGAACGCGCCGCTGAGCGGCATGTCGAGTTCGGTCTTGGCAAGCGACCGCTTCGGTAACAGTTCGTGTTCATAGAGATATGCTGCCGCCGGGAGGTCCGGCACCACCGTCCGTGCCTGGGCAAGGAACCGATCGTAGTAGCCGCCGCCCTGTCCCAGGCGGGTGCCGGTGTGGTCGACCGCCAGTCCTGGCACCAAAACGAGGGAGGGCAAGCCATGACGGTCCAGTAGCTCGGAAAAGCTGAAGCGTTCACCTACAGGTTCCATCAGGGGCGCGCGAGGGCTGCGGCGCAGTTCGGCGTCGGCGCTCCACTGGCACCAGGACAGCTGATAGTCAGGCTCGCAGATCGGCACGACGACGTCGTATCCGTCGCGGTTTAACGCGTCAAGGAGCCGCGCGGTCCCTGGTTCAGGGTCCATTGATAGGTAGGCGGCGATCAAACCGCCGTGGGGGCCTGACGATGCCTGCAGCCGTTGTCGGACCTGCTGAGCCAGGCCAGCAGCCGAGCGGAGACGCTCTTCGTTGGACATTTCTCGGCGCCTGGAACGAAAGAACTGCCTGGCATTTTGCTTTTCCGCCGCCGTCGTAGTGTGTCCCATACCGGCACACACTACCGAAACCGACCACTGTTAGCCTCCCGCAGCCAAATGTCGCTATAAGCGGACTGACGTTATGTAGGGTGGTGTCATGAGCTCACGAGTGAACAAGGCTGTCATCCCCGCTGCGGGACTTGGCACGCGGTTTCTTCCCGCCACGAAGGCGATGCCCAAAGAAATGCTTCCGGTAGTCGACAAGCCGGCGATCCAGTATGTGGTCGAAGAAGCAGTCCATGCCGGTATGACCGACATTCTGATGATCACCGGACGCAACAAGCGTTCGCTGGAGGACCACTTCGACCGGGTGCCATTTATCGAGCAGACCCTCGAGGCGAAGGGCGATCACGAAAAGCTCGCCGCGGTCCGTCGTCCATCGGAGCTCGGGGATATCCACTACCTCCGCCAAGGCGACCCGAAGGGTCTCGGACACGCAGTGCTCCGTGCGAAGCTTCACGTCGGCAACGAGCCATTCGCCGTCCTGCTCGGCGATGACCTGATCGACGAGCGAGATGTTCTCCTCAAGACCATGATCGAGGTACAGGAAAAGACCGGTGGGTCAGTGATCGCGCTGATCGAGGTTGACCCTGAGCAGATCAGCGCCTACGGCTGCGCCGACATTTCAGCCATCGACGGCGAAGAGTATGTTCGGGTCAGCGAACTGGTGGAGAAGCCAGCAATTGACGAAGCTCCATCGAACCTGGCAGTCATCGGTCGCTATGTCCTGCACCCGCGGGTCTTCGACGTTCTGGAAACCACCGGCCCCGGCCGCGGCGGTGAAATCCAGCTGACCGATGCGCTGCAGACTCTTGCCTCTGCCGACGGCGAAGGATCAGGCGTATACGGAGTGGTGTTCCGTGGACGCCGGTATGACACGGGAGACAAGCTCAGCTACATCAAGGCCGTGGTCACCCTCGCGTCGGAGCGTGAGGATCTCGGCCCAGACCTCCAGGACTGGTTGAAGAGCTTCACCAACAACCTCAACGGCTAGCCTGTACCCAGTGAGCGGGCAATTCACCTGGCCGGTGACCCTTGAGACCGACGATCTGGTCCTCAGGCCCGTTCGTTTTCGAGACAAGCGGGAATGGTCGGCGGTCAGGCAGCGCAACGCTGACTGGTTGGCGCCTTGGGAGGCATCAAATCCCGCCCCGGGCGGCTACCTGCCGAGTTACACCGAGATGGTCCGGTCGTTGAAGAAACAGGCACGGAGCGGCTCCGCGTTACCTTTTCTGATCACTGAACGCAGCTCTCACCTCCGGGAGACCGCCATTGTCGGCCAACTCACGGTTTCGACGATCGTTTGGGGGTCGGCGATGAGCGCCACTCTCGGCTACTGGGTGGACCGGCAGCGCGCCGGCCAGGGCATCGCCCCCACCGCAGTTGCCCTGGTGACCGACTACTGCTTCCGGAGCCTGGGACTCCACCGGATGGAAATCAACATCCGGCCGGAAAATTCGGCGAGTCTACGGGTCGTCGAGAAACTGGGATTCCGGGACGAAGGGCTGCGCGAGAGTTACCTGCACATTGCCGGTCGATGGGCTGACCATCGCAGCTTCGCGCTGACCCACGACGAGGTCCCCGACGGGCTACTGGCACGCTGGAAAAACCAGGTGGCCCGTAGCCACCGGGACACGGCAATTCACCAACCCGGGGACGACACACCGCCGGCAATACTCACCTGATCGGGGTAAACAACCTACGGTTTTAGACGTGGACTTCTCTATGAACAGCTCGGTGGTGCTCGCCGCTATTGTTGGCCTCTGGCTGATCTGGGTTGCCCCCTACGTTCTTCGTATCCGCCGCCCGGCCCTGTTGGTTGAGCCGGTGGCCACCTCCGCCCTAGTTTCATCAGCAACAGCCGAGAGCAAAGTCTCTCAGGGGAGCATTATGGAAATGTCCGGCCACACTACCGACGCCGCTGGCACCATGGGCGGCGGAGCAGCCCCCAAGGCATACTCGCCCCAGGGCCGGCTCACCATCCGGCGCGGGCGCAGCTCCATTGCGGCCATCGCTGCTGTAGCGCTTCTAGCGGCCGTCGTCTGCATACCTCTCGCAGTCCTGTCCCTGATACCAGCACTGGTACCTGCTGGAGCCTTCGTGCTGTTCCTGCTTGCGGTAGCAGGACTCCGGGTCCTCGCTGTCCGCGATCGGCGTCGTAAGGTCGAGGCGGCATTCGCAGACGCCATGTCACACCGGACGACTGACCTGCCTCCCCGGGCACAAGCGTTCGCCGCCCCGGCTGTTCCCGCCCCGCGGCGGGAGACCAACCTCTTCGACGCCGAAACAACGGGCCCCGCAGCAGAGAGCTCTCCCAACGAGCAGGGGTCGACGACGGGCACAACCGGTACCGCAAACCTGACGGCCATCGAACTGCGCCAGGCGGCCCTGGCCGTCGCCGCCAGTGCCACCGTTACGGAAGCAGCCAGCGTTGATCCCCACAGTTCCGTCTCACCTGACGCTGAGGCGACTACCGAATCCGCAGGAACACCCTGGGAGCCCGTTGAGGTGCCCAAGCCGATGTATGTTGCAGCCGCAAAGGCACAGCGGCAGGCTCCAGCCCCACTGGAGCTCCCTGCTGCTCCGAAGGCACAGGCCAAAACGACCCTGAAACAAGGAGCAGCTGCGCCCGCAGTAGCCAGTCCTGACACGTCATCGGGAAGCAACTCAACCGCCAACCCCACCACTGGCAGGATGAACCTGGATGACGTCCTACAGCGTCGTCGGGCCTGATTCTTCCCACCCAAGGCAGGGGGCCGAGGCGGCCCAACTGCGTTTGCTTGAGGGAGACGACGTGGCTGAGCCACTTCGCCTCGCACTCGCGACGTTAGGACGACGACCCACTCACTGGTCACTGGAACAGGTTCACCACCGTCCCGGGGCCGGGGCAACCGGAATATATCAGGTGCAGGCAGAAGCCGAAAACGGCGAACTCACCACAGATTTTCTATGCGTCAGCACCGCGCCACTACCTGCCGACATCCCCGCAACGGTGCAGCTCAGCGGACCCGACGACACCACTCTAACGGTGTGGCTACACCCTAACGATCCGCTGCTACCCGGGCTGCCGTGGGCGTGCGATGCCCAAAAAGTGGGCGAAGCGCTGTTCCTGGACAGCCAATCAACCGGGTCGTTACCGGAGGGCGTTCCGGTGCTGGCGACGGTCAGCTACCGTCCCCTCAGGCGGGCAGTCCTCATCGCAGACCTGGCCGGCCAGCGGCGTTATCTGAAGGTTCTCCGGGCCGGTCAAGCAGCCCAACTCGCCGCACGCCATCAAATGCTCAGGGCGGCGGCGATACCCGCCCCGTCACTCATCGACGTTCCGGCACCCGATGTGCTGGCGATGCACCCAGCTGCGGGCACCCCGCTTGCTGAACAACTCATGCGCGACGGTGCGGAGTCGCTCAGCCCGAGGACCCTGGTCGAGTTGCTGCGCCGGCTGCCAGCCGAAGCGATGCAGCTGCCGGAGCGGCCAGCCTGGTCGGCACGGGTCCGCGACTACGCCAAGGGAGCTACCGCCGTCCTACCGGGCGAAGCGACACGAATCTCGGAACTCGCCGAACGGGTGCACAGTCTCGTTGCATCAAGCCCTGCCGGCCCCAAAGTCCCGTCGCACGGCGACTTCTATGAAGGGAATCTGTTGGTTTCGGGCGGCAACGTGTCAGGTCTATTGGACGTTGACGCGCTGGGCCCCGGGTACCTGGTTGACGACCTGGCCTGCTTCATCGGGCATCTCGCGGTCTTACCGGCCTTGGACAGCCGTTACCAGCATGTCCCCGCGGCTCTCAACCGGTTCCTGGCAGTATTCGACGGCGAAGTGAACCCGGCCGCCCTTCGTGGCCGTGCTGCAGGCGTGGCGCTCACTTTGGTGGCCGGCGCCAAACACAGGGCGACCACCGCGGATCCGACGTCCTGGAGAGCCGACGCCCTGAAGCGGCTCTCCATCGCGGAGACCCTCGCCAACGAAGCGTTGACGCTTGAAAGCTGACTGATTGTGAGAGGTCTCTCATAATCAGTTCCTCCTCGTCTCACAAACGCGGTGCACAGTAGTTGTACAACCAGTTACTGAGGATCCCGAAAGGACCCCACCGTGCAGAAGCGAAACATCTGGATCGCCACCGGCTCACTCAGCGTTATGGCCCTTGGCCTTGGGGTTGCCGTCGCGGACAGTAACCACGCCCCTCGCGATCTTGGCTCCAGTATCAACCGGTCCAGCGACGATGGGGCCGCCACCAAAGACCGGGCGAACGGCAGCACCAGCCCGGGCGACGACGTCGGGAACGCTACGACCGTCGACTCCGACAGGCTGACACCCTCGCCAGCCCCTTCGCCCACTCCGAAGGCCGCTGAATCCTCAGCGCCCAGTGCCGCAAGTGCTCCGTCTGTCTCGACCCCCGCAGCACCGGCACCCGTCCTGGTTCCGGCCCCAGCCCCGGTTCAGCCACCTGTGGTCTCGGGGAATTCGGGCTACTCGGCCCCCAGCGCTGTGTCGGCGTCAAGTGGGGAATGACCAAATTCTGTCTGGCCCTAAAGAAGGTTGGCCAGCCCTCAAGCCGGGATTCCGGAGTGTTCGCCCCAAGCATTCCGGAATCCCAACCTTGCTGACGGTTTGATCAGTCAGCGGTGTTGGCGGTGCGGTCCCGACGTGTCCGGTACTGCCGCCGCTCCTTTTCCCATGGCGGCGCAGAGCAGGTGACAGTGGCGG
>NZ_ASZW01000195.1:33395-55289 GCF_000468215.1 Arthrobacter sp. CAL618
GCCAGCCGATATCCCATGCCGCGAACAGTGGTGAACCGTTGCGCGCCGAGCTTGTTACGCAGATAACGCACGTAGACATCCACCACGTTGGAACCGGGATCAAAGTCGTATCCCCAGACCCGGGAGAGCAGCTGTTCCCGGCTGAGCACCTGACCAGGGTTTCGAAGGAAAGCCTCGGCTAACGCGAACTCCCGGGCTGAGAGATCGATCTCCTTGCCATTGACCGCCGCGCGGCGGGTCCTAAGGTCCAGCTGCAGATTCTGGTGAGTGAGAACCGAGTTGTCGGCGGTGGGGGCATCCTGTCGTAACCGAAGACGAACCCGGGCCAGGAGTTCCTCAAAACGGAACGGTTTAGCCATATAGTCGTCGGCGCCTCCCTCCAGGCCCGCAACAGTGTCGTCGATCGAGCTCCGCGCCGACAAGATGATCACGGGGGTGGTGTTCCGTGACTCGCGAAGGCGCCGCAGCACGGTGAACCCGTCCTGGTCGGGCAGGCCAAGGTCAAGCACTATCAGCTCGAAGTCCCCAGTCTGGGCAAGATGGTAGCCATCCCTCCCACTGTCGGCAACGGTGGGTGCGTAGCCAGCGGATCGCAGGCCTTTGGCAACAAAAGAACTGATCCGCTCCTCGTCTTCCACTATTAGGATCTGACTCAAGCTCTTACTTCCTCTGATTTGTCCGACTGGTCATTGAGTGGCAGCACCATGGTGAACGTGGACCCGTTGCCGGGAGCTGACTTCAGCTGCACAATACCCCCGTGAGCTCCCGCAATTGCATTGACGATCGTGAGCCCGAGACCGGAACCCTCGGTCCGTCGTCCGCGAACGCCACGCGCAAATCGTTCAAAGATCCGCCCCTGGTCTTCCTCCGGTACGCCAATTCCCTCGTCCCGCACCCACAAGGACAGTCCGGCGTGATCCAGCCGCGAACCAACAGCAATCGTTGAGCCATCGCCAGAAAACTTGACCGCGTTGACCACGAGCTGGAGCCAGGCCTGGGTAATCCGGCGTGGGTCGAGCAGGCACGAAGTTTCCGCCCGGGCGTCGATGGTCCAACGGCGCGCCCCGAGTGGGCGCGCCTTGTCGAGGATCTCGTCAGTGAGGCGGCCAACGGCTACCAGTTCCAGTCTGACGAAGTCTGGTCGGGTGATTCCCGCGAGGGTAACCAGGTCATCGACGAGGAGCCGCATCCGGTCGAGTTCGTCGAGAGCGATACCACGGACCGCTGCGACGTCGGCCGGATCGCGGGAGTCCTGGAGTTCGAGGTGGCCTTGCACAATGGTGATCGGAGTCCGCAGTTCGTGGCCGACGTCGTCGAGAAGCTGTCGCTGCGAGGTGAAGGAGCCTTCGAGGCGCTCCAGCATGGCGTTGACTGTCCTGGTGAGATCCGACAGGTCGTCGTTTCCTGAAACGGGTATCCGTTCGGACAGATCGGAATCGCCAATGTGCTCGGCGGTATCTCGAAGAAGGCGGATCGGCATGAGTAGGTTGCCGACCAGAAGCCAGCCGACCACACCGATGAAAACGAGGGTACCGAAAGAGATCATGGCGAAGGTCGCGAAGGTCTGGTTGAGTTGCCCATGCTCCGCTCGGGCGTCGAAGGCCAGAACGTACTGGCTGGGTGACGTATCGGCAGCTAGCTGGACGGGGATGATCAGGGCACGATAGGTGGTTTCGGTGGTTGTGATGCTTGTGATGCTGACCCTCGTCGGGTCCGCTTGAGAAGTAACGTAGTCCACCAACTCCGGGTCATCCTCCAATCGAACCTGTACCGCAGGGTTGGCCAGCAGGACCGCCTCGCCGTTTTGTGTGCCCAGCATCCCCTCGTTGGGTGCCGGGAGGGTGCGCTGCATGGCGACGAAAATCAGCTCCCCTGCTTCGGTGAAGTCTTCGCGAGTGGTGGGGTCGAGTCCGGTCTCGAGCAAGGACTCGAACTCAAGGAAGTTTCGTTCGAGTGAGTTGTCCATGTCAGCGTTGATATCGCCGCGCTGCAACGCGTACGCGGCTGAACCGGCCACCAACAGGCCGAGAGCAGATAACGCGAGAACTGCACCAAGCACCCTCGTCCTGACGGTCCAGTAGCCGCGAAGCGCAGAAGAGATCCGCTGCCACCTACGGTCCGGGCCCGCAGGGGGCAGGGCGGCTGGCGGGCGTTCAGCAGGTGATTCAGGCGGACCTGGCCGATTGGCTGGCGGGCGTGCAAGATGGTCGTTACGGTCGCCCGCCTGAGCAGGGAGTACTTCTGTGCGGGGGCTGGACGATGGCTTAATCATCCCCATCGTCCCCGTCATCCCCATCGTCCTCGTCGGCTCCGTCATCGACTTCCCAATCGTCGTCGTCGCTTTCGTCGCTCTGCAGGGGGAGCGGTGGCGGCACCACCTTAGCGGGGAGAGGGGGGCCGTCTTCGGGTGCAACAGGTTCCGGGACAGGACTTGGCACAGTGTCGGACTGCGGCGACGAGGGGGACGGTGCCATCGGCGTGGGTGACGGTGCCTTGCTGGGCTCCGTGGGTGGGGCCGGGGTTGCGGTTTGGGTGAATGACGATCCAAGATCCGCCGGCTCGGGATCTGCCAGGGAGCTCGTCAACCCGGCGCCGGCCGCAAGAACTCCGCTCAGGCATACCGCACCCACCAACCAGGTATGGAGCGACGGGGACTTCATGTCCTAAGTATCCCCACTAAAGATGAGACCCGCATGAGAATCCGGGAAAAATCAGTTCTCCTCGGCGAGGGTCTGCAATAGCGGTTCGGTGCGGTACGGGATGTGTTCGTGCAGGGCCAGAACGGTCTCGGTGCGAATCACTCCCTTGATGCGCAGGATCGATCGAAGTGCAGATTGCAGGTGATGCGTGTCGGTTGCGGTGACACGACACCAGATATCGCCACGGCCCGAGATCTCATGGACTTCCAGTACCTGATAGAGGCGTCGAAGGCCGGCAATGACGCCGTCGAGCTCGCGGTGGGAGACCTCGATGGTGACGAAGGCCGCAACATCGTAGTTGAGCGCTTCCAAATCCAGTTCGCGACCGCTCGATCGCAGAGTCCCAGATCTGAGCAACCGTCGAATACGTGACTGGGCTGTGTTGCGGGCAACCCCCAGCTGATCGCTGAGTTCGCCAATCTGTGCCCGCGGATCCCGAACGAGCTCCAGAAGGAGCCGGATGTCGACCAGGTCCAATTTGCTCATGACGTCCACTTCCTGTCAGTAACGTTGTCAAAAATTGGTGATAACGCTCAAGTTTACTATCCAAAATGCTCCGATTGCACCTGAGGACCGGAGAATAAGGGGGATATGTGCTGTTTGTTTAACTGTATGGAGTCGAAGTGAGTATTCTCAGCGAGCTGCGGATGAAACCGTCGGACAAGATCCGCTGGGGCTGGGACGCGTCAGTCAAAAGTCGGCTGGTGCTGGCTGCGGTGGTCATCTCGACCCTCCTTATCGGGGCCAACCTGGCAACGCCGATCTATCCACTCCTGCAGTCAAAGATTGGAATTTCGCCGCTCGAAGTCACAGTGGCCTTCTCCGCCTATGTGGTGTCGCTGGTGGTCGGCCTGCTGCTCGTGGGCCATTGGTCTGACCATGTTGGCCGGCGGGCGGCCCTGGTGCTCGCCGTCCTGATCGGTTTTGCCGGGGCAGGGGTATTCGGAGCAGCAACCTCGCTTCCAATGCTGGTTCTGGGGCGCTGCCTGCAGGGTGCGGCGGTCGCCCTGGCGACCGGGGCCAGTTCCGCTGCATTGCGAGACCTATTGCCACACCGACCAGACTGGGCTTCACGATTCACGCTGCTGGCGTCAGCCGGGGGAGTTGCCGCCGGGCCAATTATCGGCGGCTTGCTATCCCTGCTGCCCGATCCCAGCAGGACCCCGTTCGCCATCTATTCGGTGGTCCTGCTGATGCTGCTGGTTCCGCTGCTCACCCTGAAGGCCCGGCCAGCCATCAGGACGGCTGACCCAGCGTCACCCCTCCGCGCCCTGAGGCCGCGTCGTCCCGCTGTGTCGAAAGCCGCTGGTAGGGCCTTCTGGAATGCATCAGCAGTTGGATTCCTCAGTTTTGCCGTTTTCGGTTTCACCCTCAGCTTGGCGCCGACGTACTTTGCCTCGCTCGCCGACACTAGCTCCCGGCCCCTGATCGGGCTCCTGGCAGCTCTGGTCCTGGCCTCGTCTGCGCTGAGCCAATTGATGAAGGTGCGGGGCAGGCATGTCGTCGGACTCGGGCTGACCGCACTAGGGGTGGGGGTGGCGCTGATCCCCGTGGCTGGGTCTATCGACAGTGTGCCGCTGTTGGTTGTGGCGTGCGTTATTGCCGGGGCGGGACAGGGGGTGGCGTTTCGGATGGTGTTCAACGAGGTGTCCCTGCGGGTGGAGCCATCCCAACATGCCCAGATCATCAGTACCCTCTATGTCCTCACCTACCTGGGAAGCAGCCTTCCCGTGGTCGGCCTTGGTGCCGCAACCCAAGCGTGGGGACTGGACCGTTCGGTAGCGGGCTTCGCGGGACTGATCGCTCTGGCAAGCTTTGCTCTGGCAATGCGAAGCCTGCGCAGCACGATTCGAGGCCACCTCCCTGGGTAGCTTTCACCGCCCAGCTACTGAGGCCCCACTACAAAGATTTCTATGCAAAGAAACCCTTGCAAAGAAAGCTTTGTAACTGTATCTTGGGTCTATGAGTACACGCCACGGATCCGACGCCCAGTCAGCCGACCGCACCCTGGATCTCGCCGGGCTCAAAGCGCTGTCTCATCCGCTTAGAATCCAGCTTTTGGAGCAGCTATCTCAACTCGGCCCCCAGACCGCCAGCACACTTGCTGCCCGGCTTGGAGAATCGAGTGGTGCGACCAGCTATCACCTTCGCCAACTCGCCAAGCACCAACTGGTCCGAGAGGTGGAGGGTAAGGGCTCAGCCCGGGAGCGCTGGTGGGAGCGGCCACCGGGTGCGCTAAGCCTGTTTTCCAGTGATCTGGCCGAAGATCCTGCGGCCCTGCACGCGTCACGAATACTCAACCGTGAGATTGAGCATCACCGGGCGGCTCTGTTACAGGACTTCATGGAACAAGGCTATGACTACCTCCCACAGGACTGGTTTGACGGGTCGGTGATCGCCACCATGAACGCCCGGCTGACTGCCGGGCAGCTGGCCGAGATCACTGAAGAGATGCTTGACCACGCCAGAGCCCTTCTGGCGAAATATCGTGACAGCGGCGCTACCGATTCCGACGCTCGCGCAGTGCAGCTGCACTTCAACGCTTTCCCCATCCTGCAGGGACAATTCGACATTCCGCTACAGCAGGGGAAGCCAGCTTCATCCGAACCTTTGACGTAGAAAAGAAGCAGTGATGACCACTTTTGCCACCTATTCCCCGTCCGTCAGGCCCACGGGTTTCGACGCCCTTCTCATCCTGGTGGGTCACCGCCTGGTCTCCATCGGCGAGCGACTCGCACTCGATCATGCCCGCCATAGTGAAGCTATCCATGCTCACGACGAGCGACGGCGGGATCTAGCGGCCGCGCACCACTCAGGCCTGCGGCTGTAGGGGCCCAGCTGCACCTGGCCCCGCAGCGTCCGTCGTCGAGGCTAAGGCAACACCCCGGTATTGCCCGGTAAATGGTTGAACACCAGGGTCGTCTCGGTGTGGCCTACCACCGGATCTGTCGTCAGATGGTCCAGTACCCAGTCCCGCAGCACCTCCGTGCTTGGCACCGCCAGATGCAGCAAATAATCCACCGATCCTGCGACGTGAAAGGTGGAAACTACCTCCGGCAGATTCGGCACCCGATCAGTGAACCGATCGATCTCCTCGCGATTATGACCCTTGAGCTGGACCGAGACCATGGCCTGAACGGCGCGGCCAATTGCCGCGAAATCGAGCTGTGCGTGATACCCGCTGATCACTCCGCGGTCCACGAGTTGTCTCGTTCGTAAGAGAGCCGTCGACGGCGCCACCCCGATCCGCTCCGCGAGCTGCGCGTTGGTGATCCGTGCGTCGGCGACCAACTCCTTCAGGATCTGCTGGTCTGTCTGATCGAGCATCGGGGTATCCCGCGCACGGTTGGGGGCGGCTAGGGTAGGTGCGGCGTCTTCAGCCATGGGCAAGCCACTTCCTCGTGAACGATTGCGGTTGGGTTCCACCCTAGCGGTCGAGCTCGGCTATTAGGTGTGCCACCAGGTCGGTCGCCCCAATCGGCTGAGCGGCGCGGTACCCCGTGCCGGCCCACAACGCCAGCAGCTCAGGATCGCCAGCAGCTGCGGCTGCCGCACGCAGGGGTGATGTCAGATGATGCACTTCCGGGTATCCGAGCGGGGCATCGCGGTGTTCCCTCATGAACTGATTCTCCAGCCCCCTTGCCGGTCTTCCGCTGAATGCCTGGGTCACCGCAGTCCCCGGAAATGCCAGGGAGGCGAGAGCGTCTTTGTGGATCTGGCGCGCACCGCTTTCATGGGTTCGCACAAACAGTGTTCCGAGCTGAACGGCTGTCGCCCCGGCGTCGAGCGTCCGCCGGATGTCCCGTCCTCCGGTGAGACCCCCCGCTGCAATCAGTGGGACTGCGGAGTTCGGGATCAGCGAGGCAATCAGGGCTGCAATGTCGGTGGTTGGCCTCTCAGCCGGATGGCTGGGATCGAAGACAGCACTATGCCCTCCCGCTGAACTGTGCTGGACTACCGCTGCATTTACCCCGTGCTCCCGGGCTAGGGCTAGCTCACGTTGGCATGTCACCGTTGAGATGACCACGGTGCCGCGTTGCTGGAGTGCGCCAATGATTGCCCGATCCGGTAGCCCGAAAGTCAGGCTTACGAACGGGACTGGCTCGTCCATCAGGGTGCGGACTTTGGAGTCCCAGCCGTCGTCGTCGTACTGGGGATCGGGCAGTACCACGCCATAACGGTCAGCAAGGGAAGCCAGCTTCGCGCGGTAGGCCAACAGCGGTTCCCGGTTTTTCGCAGGACCGCCGGGAACGAACAGGTTCACCCCGAAAGGCAGGCCGGTCAAGCGGACCGATGCAATCTCAGCGCGCAAAGCCGTAACTGATTTGTAGCCCGCAGCGAGGAAGCCAAGGCCGCCGGCCCGCGCGACAGCTGACACCAAGGCCGGGGTCGACACGCCGCCAGCCATGGGCGCCGCGATGATTCGGGAAGGGAACATCACTCAGTCCTGTGATCGGTCGCGTTGACCACTGAAAGAGCAGTGGTGCAGTTAGTAATCAGCTTTTCGAGCTGATGTCGGAGTAATCCGTCGTCCACACCGTCGTCGACGGCGTTAAGCGTCGCTTCGAGCCCGTGCCACGCGGCGTCGGTGAGCCGCCGACCCGAGAGCGTCAGGTCGACGACGTTCGCCCGTGGATCTGCGGCGTTGATCGACACGCTGACCAGGCCCTGATCCCTGAGCTGGTGGACGCGTTGAGTGACCGATGCCCTGCTCACGTCAAGCCCCTGGGCTATTGCCCGCTGCGGAGACGGGCCAGCGATGCGAAGGGTCAACAGGACCAGGAAAGGTGCGTAGTGGATGCCATGACGTGCGATGAGGTACTCGTCGGACACCCGGGTCACCAGTGTTGTTGCCCGGTGCAGCTTGAACACGGTCGACTGTCGGAGATCCATACTGTTAAGTAGTTAACATTTTGCCCGGCGGGTCAAGTTCCAGCATCCGACGAGCGATACATTGCCGGGAGCAGGACCACTCACACCGCACGCTGGTTAGACTTGCCGCCATGAGTGCTGCATGGGATACGAGGATTGGGGCTTACGGGCTGATTATCGACAACGGCAAAATCCTTCTGGCGCATTGGAACGAATCAGGGGCCGCTGGCTGGACCCTTCCCGGCGGAGGTTTGGAGTTGGGCGAAGACGCGCCGGCTGCTGCCGTCCGCGAAATATATGAAGAGACCGGCTACACGGCCGAGCTCGATCACCTGTTGGGTGTCGACAGCCTCCACATCGCAGCATCCGACCGCCTCAACGGTTCTGACAGGCCGATGCACGCACTCAGGATTGTTTATCGAGCTCGCACCATCGATGGATCGCTCCGCCATGAGGCTAATGGGTCGACCGACCGGGCCGCCTGGGTGAACCTCTCCGACCTGCCCACCCTTGACCGGGTGGGGCTGGTAGATGTCGCCTTATGCATGGAGAATTTACTGTGAGGACAATCAGTGAACATGCTGCAGCAGTACGGGTTTACCCAGCGGGTTAGCGCCCACTTCACGAATCACTTCCCTGGCACGGATCTCATTCCTGCCCGAGTGATACGGGTCGACCGCGGCAGGATTCGGCTGGCAGCCGAACACGGCATCCTGATAGTTGCCGCCCATCGGGGCGCAACTACCGGCGATTGGGTTGCCGTCGACCTCTCGGAGCCGGAGCATCCCGTCGTTGTTGGGGTGATGCCCCGGTTGACGGTCGTGCAGCGCAGGAAAGCCTACGATCCGATCGCTGAACCGCAGGTACTCGCGGCCAACGTGGACATTGTCGGAATTGTCGTTCCGATTGATCGCCCCATCTCAGCCAACCGGCTCGATCGCACCTTGGTGGCAGCCCGGGACTCGGGTGCAACTCCGCTGGTTATCCTCACCAAAGCGGATCTGAGCAACAGGTTCGACTCGGTGGTGGCAGAAACCGTTGAACGGGCTGGGTCGGTGGCTGTTGTGACCACTTCAGCCGAAACTGGAGACGGTCTGGACGAGCTGCTCACCCGTGCCAAACCGGGGCAGACGATGGTATTGCTGGGCCCGTCGGGTGCCGGCAAATCAAGCCTGGCCAACGCGCTTGTCGGGAGAGCAGTGCAAAACATCGGGGCGGTCAGGGCTGTAGATGGGCGCGGAAAACACACCACCACAGCACGGGAGCTGATTCCACTGCCGGGTGGGGTGGTGCTGATGGACACCCCAGGCCTGCGTGGATTCGCGCTATGGGAGGCGGAGGATGGCCTTGATGCGTCCTTCGAGGACGTCGAGAACCTCTTCGTAGGCTGCCGATTCGCCGACTGCCAGCACGGTCCGGAGCCCGGCTGCGCCGTGCAGGAAGCACTCGCAGGTGGAACACTGGATCAGCGCCGCTGGCTGAGCTACCAAAAAATGGAGCGAGAGCTGGCGAGTCTGCGCCGCCGACAGACTCCGACCCGGAACCGTGCGCGAGGCCTGAACAGCCACCAACGGGCCAGAGAGGAGGTCCAGGCCAAGGACTATCGGAATAGGTTCCGTCAGCCGTAACGAAAGGCAGCGCCGAGAGGCGCTACGGAGTGCTAATCACGTATCCCGCCGCTCTGCTGTGGCATCCTGTGTAAATGGCAGAATTCAAGCAGTCAAACAAGCTCCAGAACGTTCTCTATGACATCCGGGGGCCGCTGCTCGATCATGCCAAGTTCATGGAGGCCGAAGGACACCGGATTCTGAAGCTGAACATTGGCAATCCAGCGCCGTTTGGTTTCGAAGCCCCGGAAGCCATCCTGGTGGACATGATCCGCCATCTCCCCAAGGCCCAGGGCTACAGTGACTCCCGCGGCATTTTTTCAGCACGAACGGCAGTGGTGCAGTACTACCAGGGTCGCGGCCTTACCCACATGGACGTCGACGACGTCTACCTGGGCAACGGTGTCAGCGAACTGATCACCATGTCGTTGCAGGCATTGCTGAACAACGGCGACGAGGTACTCGTGCCCACCCCCGACTACCCACTGTGGACCGCATCGGTGTCCCTGGCCGGTGGCACTGCCGTGCATTACCTCTGCGACGAGGAAAACCATTGGTGGCCCGATCTCGAGGATCTTGCAGCAAAGATCACGAGCCGGACCAAGGGAATAGTACTCATCAACCCCAACAACCCCACCGGGGCGGTCTACCCACGCTCAATCATCGAGGGGATGGTGAAGTTGGCGCGCGAGCACGACCTCATCATCTTCGCCGATGAAATCTACGAAAAGATCCTGTACGACGATGCGGTTCACATCAACGCGGCGACCGTCACGGGTGACGACGTGCTGTGCCTGACCTACAGCGGTCTTTCGAAGGCATACCGGATTGCCGGGTTCCGCAGCGGCTGGATGGCGATTACTGGGCCCAAGCATCGGGCTGCAGATTACATTGAAGGGATCAACCTGCTGGCCAACATGAGACTCTGTGCCAATGTTCCGGCCCAGCACGCGATCCAGACAGCGCTGGGCGGGCACCAGAGCATCAATGACCTCATCCTGCCCGGGGGACGGCTGAAGCAGCAGCGCGATAAGGCCTATCAGCTGTTGAACGAGATCCCCGGGGTGAGTTGCGAACTGGCGCAGGGTGCGTTGTACCTGTTCCCACGGCTGGACCCCGAAATGTATCCGATCAAGGACGACGAACAGTTCGCCCTCGACCTGCTCAAGCAGCAGAAGATCCTGATCTCCCACGGCCGCGCCTTCAACTGGATCAATCCCGACCATTTCAGAATGGTCACGCTGCCCAACGTGGACGACCTTGAGGATGCCATCGGCAGGCTAGCCGAGTTCCTCAGTACCTACAAGCCATAAATCGCTTCTGGAAGGAACACTATGACGCCCGCAACCCCAGCGTTTGAGACCAGCCCCAGCAAGGCCCTGCTGGTGGGGCCGGATATCGACCTCGCCTCGATCGATTCCCGCTCCACCCCCGGATTTTCGGGGGGTAAGAAAAAGGGCCGGCTCAAGCTGGACGCTGAGAACGCGGAGCTGTCGGAGCTTCAGGAGAAACTCTTTGCCGAAAGCAGGTTCGGCAGCGAGGTCTCGCTACTCGTGGTGCTCCAGGCCATGGATACTGCGGGAAAGGGCGGAATTGTCCGCCATGTGGTGGGGGCAGTCGATCCGCAGGGCGTCAAGCATTACGCATTCAAGGCACCCACGGCCGCAGAGAAGCGCCACGACTTTCTTTGGCGGATCAAGAAACAGTTGCCCGGTCCCGGAATGATCGGCGTCTTCGATCGCTCCCACTACGAAGACGTACTGATCCAGCGGGTGCGCGGATTGGCGAAGCCATCGGTGATCGAGGAGCGCTACGACGTCATCAGGGATTTCGAAGCGTCGCTGGTGGAATCAGGAACACGCATCATCAAGGTAATGCTCCATATCAGTCCGGAGGAGCAGAAAGCTCGACTGGCGGAACGGCTTGAACGCAAAGACAAACACTGGAAGTACAACACCGGCGATCTGGACGAACGTGAGTTGTGGGACGAGTACCAGGCCGCCTATCAACTGGCGATTGAGCGCACGACCACTCCTGAGGCGCCGTGGTTTGTGGTTCCCGCAGACCGGAAGTGGTACGCACGGATGGCTGTTCAGCAACTCATCATCGACGCGCTTCAGGATATGCAACTCAGTTGGCCGAAAGCCCAGTTCGACGTCGAAGCCGAGCAGGCACGCCTCGCCCAGTCCTGACCGACGTCGCCACCTGCCAACCCGCCCGGCCGTCCTTGGTCGTGGTGACTGGCTAGCCGGTTTGCTCGGCTTTGTCGCGGGCCGCCGCGAGACGTTTCTTGGCGCCCTCAAGCCAGGATTCGCAATGATCGGCTAGCGCCTCGCCTCGTTCCCATAGGGCCAGGGAACGTTCAAGGGTCACTCCGCCGGCCTCAAGCTGGCTGACGACCGAGACGAGTTGCTCGCGTGCCTGTTCGTACGACAATTTGCTGACGTCTTGATCTGCTGTCGGGTCGTTGGCAGCAGATCCGGTGGGCTGGCTCATGGGGTGTCCTCTGGATTGGTGATGTGGGGGTGGCTGGATGCGAGGGTTGAGGCGGCGAGTTCACCGCGCGCCAGACGGATCTTGAGCAGGGACCCGGGAGGAGTCGACGCGGCATCCCGCGCGATGGACCCATCCTCAAGCTGGACCACCGCGTACCCGCGGTCGAGGGTATTCTGCGGAGAAAGTGACCGGATCTGGGAGCGAAGGTGGTGCACGCGGTCCGTGTCGCGCGAGACGGCCGACGTCACCGCGAGCCGTGCGCGCCCTCGTAACCTCTCAACGTCATCCACCCGTACCGACACCATCCCCTCAGGCTGGGCCAACACTGGCCGCGAACGGAGGTGGGTGAGCCGCTCGGTTTCCCTTGCAACGAGCGTTCCAATGGCCCGGGAGAGTTGCGCCCGAGACTGCCGGATCCGCTGGAATTCCTCAGCGACGTCGGGGACCACGCGCTTGGCTGCATCGGTGGGGGTGGACGCACGGAGATCCGCCACCTCATCAATCAGTGGTCGGTCTGCTTCGTGCCCGATCGCGCTCACCACTGGAGTCCGGGCCGCTGCTACCGCCCGGACCATTTCTTCACTGCTGAACGGAAGAAGGTCTTCGAGTGAGCCGCCACCCCGGGTAATGATGATGACGTCCACAGTGGGCATGGCGTCCAATTCGGCCAGTGCCGCGGTCACTTGGCCGACGCAGCCAACCCCCTGAACCGCGACCTCCCGGATCTCGAACTCGACGGCCGGCCACCGCAGGCTGGCGTTTCGTAGTACGTCCTTCATCGCGTCCGAACCGCGCCCGGTGATCAACCCAATCCGGTGCGGGAGCAGAGGGAGGGGTTTACGGAGCCGTGCGGCGAACAGACCCTCGGCGGCGAGTGACTGCCGAAGCCGTTCAATCCGCGCCAACAGGTCACCGAGGCCCACCTGCCGGATCTGCCACGTCTGCATGGATAGGCGCCCGGTCTTCAGCCAGAAGTCAGGCTTCAGCTGGGCCACCACACGTGAACCATGTTCGAGCGGCAGGTCCAGGCGGGACAACACGTTGCCGCGGATCGTCAACGGCAGAGACACCTCGGCGTCGACATCCCGTAGCGTCACGAAACACATATTGGACCGGCGGTTCACTTCAATAATCTGCCCTTCAACCCAGGCGGCCGGAGCGCGTTCCAGATGAGCCTTCAACTTCTCGGAGAGCAGGTGAAGGGGCCAGGGCCGCTCGGCCGTTGTTTCGGCCGCGGTGGCAGGAAGAGTCGTGGGCTGAGATGGGTTTACACCAGCCAGGTCCTGGCTCTGGAGGCGCACACCGTTGGAACCGTTGCGCGGCTGCACCGCGCCGTCATCATTCATCAGTTGACACTCCCAACGCTTGTGGCTGGAACAAGGCGTGGCGTTGCACCTTGTTCCCTTCATGTTTATCAGCTTGCGCCCCCGGCCGGGTCCACACAGACTCGGTGTGGAGGAAGAGTCCAGCTGGCCGGGGCATAATCAATACTTCTCTCACTACAAGGCAGGACAGAATATGCGGACGTTTGGTGCGGCGTTTTTCACGCTGGTAGCGCTGGTGCTGGCCGGGATTGCCCTGCCGGGTGCCTGGATCGACAGGAACTTCGTGCAGCTGGACGGTTTCGTTGAGCTGGCCGGACCGCTTGGCTCTGATCCCGAGTTTCAGGCGCAGCTAACGTCAGCCCTAGCCTCCGAAGCTACCGCAAATGCTGGACTTCCCGAGGCCCTGACCGGCATTGTTGAACCGCTCATCGCGGAGGCGGCGGGCAACGTCGTTGGCCTGCCAGGCTATCCAGCGGCATGGAATGACACGTTGCAGCGGTCGCACGAGCTGAGTTTCCCGGCCGACGCCGACCTGTTCAACGGTGTTGACTCGCCCGAACCCGTGAGGCTCGATCTCGCCCCGGTTCTCGCCCTCGCCCTTCAGGAAGTGGGGACAAGACTGGGGGTAGACGTCCCGGCTCCGGAGCAGACCCTGGTGGAAGTCGCTTCACCGGAGCGGCAAAGCACTGTGGGCCAGCTTGCGGCCGTCGCGGGGCTGTGGCCGATACTGGGTGCCGGCGCGGTGGTGAGCGCACTGAGCGCCCTTGGGCTAGCCCGACGGCGGAGCACAACCCTGGCGTTCCTGGGCCTGGGCACGGCGGCCCTCGGGGTGCTCTACTGGGCGGGGGTCCGGGCCGCGCCAGAGATTCTGGAACGGGTGCGGGCCGAGCGCGGAGCATCTGAAGGTTCCATCTCCGCCCTGTTCCAGGACGGTTTGGTAGCCCGGGCCGCGGAGGTCAGCGAGCCGCTATGTCTGGCGGTCATCGGAGTGGGAATGGTGTTGCTCCTGGTAGGGGTAGCATCCCGGCTGATCAGCGGCGGTCGAAGAACAACCGTGGCTTAGCTCTCAGCGGATCAGGGCCAGCTGTCTCGGGTCAGAGGGCCCACAACCGTTAGCATTGAGGGATGACCAGCACAGCAGTCTCAGTGCCCATGCCCTCGGTGCCTAGGAGGCGGCGCTCGCCTGCCGAGATCGACGCCGCGCAGCCCGTCTCGGGGGGGCGCAAAGTCCTGCTCGCTGCACCGCGCGGCTACTGCGCCGGAGTGGACCGGGCCGTAATCGCCGTCGAGAAAGCTCTCGAACACTACGGCGCGCCGGTGTACGTGCGCAAACAGATTGTTCACAACCTGCACGTGGTCTCCACGCTTGAGGCCAAGGGTGCCATCTTTGTGGAAGAGAACGAGGAGGTACCCGAGGGTGCCCTGGTGGTCTTTTCCGCCCACGGCGTCTCGCCAGCAGTGATCCAATCGGCAGCAGACCGGGGGCTGCGCACCATCGACGCCACGTGCCCTCTGGTGACCAAGGTCCACAAGGAAGCGGTCCGCTTTGCGAGGGACGATTTCGACATCCTGCTAATCGGTCATGAGGGCCATGAGGAAGTAGAAGGCACCGCGGGGGAAGCCCCGGAGCACATCCAGATCGTCAACGGTCCGGAGGATGTGGACAAGGTGACGGTCCGCGACCCCGACAAGGTGATCTGGTTGTCGCAGACCACCCTTAGCGTCGATGAGACGATGCTCACCGTCAACCTGCTCAAGGAACGCATCCCCACCCTGCAGGACCCGCCGAGTGACGATATTTGCTATGCCACCTCCAACCGGCAGGCAGCGATCAAGAAGATCTCACCCAGCTCGGATCTGGTGATCGTGGTCGGTTCAGCCAATTCCTCCAACTCGGTACGCCTGGTTGAAGTGGCCCTTGAGTACGGGGCCAAGGCCTCTTACCGGGTCGATTTTGCGAACGAGGTGGACGAGAGCTGGTTCGAGGGCGTCTCAACCATTGGTGTCACATCGGGTGCATCTGTCCCCGACAATCTGGTCCAGGATGTGTTGCGCCTCCTCGCAGACTATGGGTACGGCGACGTCGAGGAAGTGGTCACGGCCGAGGAGGACATCATTTTCTCGTTGCCCAAGGAAATCCGCGCCACCCTCAAGGCGATGGGGGATTCCACCAGCGGCATCGGTGGTAGGGGACCCCGGCCCAAGCGCTGAGGCCAGTCCTACGCGCTGCGGCGGTCGCCGTCGTTCCCTGACGCGTTATCCTCAAGCAGCTCGGGTGCGCTCAGGAGCCGTGGTGTTGACTCCACCGCTGGTACCCGGAGCGTGCTGGACGGCTGCGCCGGATCGGTCGACGAGCCGTCCAGGGAAGCGGAATCGAAGTCGTTGATGCGGCGGGCCGTTGGCAAGACCCGTGACTCAAGGGTCCCCACAAACGAGTTGTATTTCTCCACCGACGATTTCAGTGAATTGCCGAGCCTGGTCACGTGCTCTCCCATGGTGCCTAGCCGGTCATAGAGCTGCCGGGACAGGTCAAACAGCTCTTTGGCATTTTCGGTCAGGACATCCTGCCGCCAGCTGTACGCCGCACCTTTCAAAATGGCCAGAAGCGAAACCGGTGAGGCTAGTGCCACGTTGCGGGTGAAGGCGTAATCGAGAAGGCCGGGATCTGCGCGCAGCGCCGATGAAAGCACCGACTCTACGGGAATGAAACACACCACCAACTCCGGCGTGTTCTCCACGCCCTGCCAGTACCGCTTTCGTGCCAAGGCATCAATGTGTGCCCGCAGCGCGTTGGCATGCTGCTGCAGCAGGATCTCGCGCTGGCTGGCCGGCTGGCCGTCTCCACCGTCGGATCCTTCGGGCAACTCCTGGGCGTCAAGGAACGCAGCCAGTGGCACCTTCGCATCCACTACCAGCTGTTTACCACCGGGCAGCTGAACGATCATGTCGGGCCTGGCTGAGGTGTCTTTGGCGCCAGCGCTGAGTGTGATGGTTGCCTGCTCCAGGAAGTCGACGCGGGGCAGCATTCCTGCCGCCTCGACCACCCGTCGAAGCTGTACCTCCCCCCACTGGCCGCGGGCGCTGTTGCTCCGCAGTGCAGCCGTCAGCGAATGCGTGGTGGATAGGAGTTGCGCGTCCGAGTGCCGTGCCTCCCTGAGTTGTTCGGCGAGTTGCCCGAACTGCTCCACCCTGTCGCGTTCGAGGATCCCCACCTGAGACTGGAGATGAGTCAGCTTGTCGGCCACCGGCGCCAGCGCACGCAAGACCGACTGATCACTGACTGACCGGGAGGTGAGCTCACGGTTTTGGGCGACCAGCATCCGGTTTTCCGCTGTTGCAGTAGCCAACGCGGCGTTGGTGCTCCCCAGACGCTCGCCGACGTCGTCGAGCTCCTCTGCCAAACGCTGCACCTTGAGCCGTGCCGCCCAGGCGACACCCACCGCCCCGAGGATTGCGCCGATGAGCACCGACAATACGATCAAAACCACAATGAATCCGTCCATGCCACCACCATCTCAGTCAGCACCGACATTCTGGTTCACCCGCCGCGGCGCGGTGGAAGCTGGGGCAAACGGTAGACTCTATTCCCGTGGCTCTTACTATTGGCATCGTCGGACTGCCCAACGTCGGCAAATCAACCCTATTCAACGCGCTCACCCGCAACAATGTGCTTGCTGCGAACTACCCGTTCGCGACCATCGAGCCGAACGTCGGGGTGGTGAGCCTGCCTGACGCACGGCTTGGCAAACTGGCCGAAATCTTCGGGTCGCAGCGCATTCTGCCAGCCACCGTTTCTTTCGTTGACATCGCAGGGATCGTCAAGGGCGCGTCGGAGGGCGAGGGACTGGGAAACCAGTTCCTGGCCAACATCCGTGAGGCCGAGGCTATTGCTCAGGTAATCCGTGTGTTTGACGACCCCGATGTGATTCACGTTGACGGCAAGGTCGATGCTCGTTCCGACATGGAGACAATCAATACCGAGCTGATCCTTGCTGACCTCCAAACCCTTGAGAAAGCCATTCCCAGGGTTGAGAAGGAAGTCAAGATCAAGAAGCGGGAACCGGCGCAGCTCGCAGCCATGGTTGCCGCGCAGTCGGTGCTGGAACGCGGCGACACCATTTTCGCCTCGGTCGCCAAAGACAAGCTGGAGATGGAACATCTTCGCGAACTGAGCTTGCTTACCGCCAAGCCCTTTATCTACGTCTTCAACGCCGACGATTCTGTCCTGGGTAACGAGGAACGCGAGGCCGAGCTCCGTGAACTCGTGGCGCCCGCCGACTGCATCTTCCTCGATGCCAAGCTGGAGTCAGATTTGGTCGAGCTGGACGAGGAGGAGGCTCGCGAAATGCTCGAGATGAACGGCCAGAGCGAGTCCGGTCTCGATCAGTTGGCGCACGTCGGTTTCCATACCCTCGGCCTGCAGACCTATCTGACAGCCGGCCCCAAGGAAACCAGGGCGTGGACCATCACCAAGGGCGCGACCGCTCCCGAAGCTGCGGGAGTCATTCACACCGACTTCCAACGCGGCTTCATCAAGGCAGAGGTGGTCTCCTTCGACGATCTGGTGGACGCCGGATCGATGGCTGAGGCCAAGTCCCGCGGCAAGGTCCGCATTGAGGGCAAGGAATACGTTATGGCCGACGGCGACGTCGTGGAGTTCCGATTTAACGTCTAGTTATGTTTGGATCACCTGAGCCACACAAGGACGCCGTGCAAGACACTTTAGCTCCTGGGTGACGCGTTGATAGGCCCATTAGTATGGGTCCTCGCGCCCTGCTGGAGTGCCGCGCACAATTTGGGAACCGAATGGGGTGCGCCTAGGGCCCGGCGCTCCATTGAACCCAGCGATCCTTGGATGGCTTAGTTCCTCTGGGCTGCTGGGCAGTTTTTTTGAGGTGACTTACTCGTCTACTTTCGTGGACATTCGTCTACTTTCGTGGACATTCGTCTGTTTTTTTGAAAGACTATCCCTGTCCCGGAGCGCAGAGAGGAGCGAGAATGCGCCTGCAAAATCCGTTCGCAGTCGTCAGTACAACCGGCCTCGATTCTCAAGTACTTACTGTGCTGGCTCGAACCGAACAGTACCTTTCAGTTCACCAGATCCACCAGCTGTTGCCCGAGGAAGGATCGCCTCAAGGTGTACGCAAGTCCGTGGTTCGGCTTGTGGAACAGGGTGCAGTTCTGGAACGTGCGACGGGCCGAAGTTATGCCTACGCGTTGAATTTGGACCATTTGCTGGCGGAGGCCATTCAGGCTATCGCCAACGCAAAGAGCGAGCTGCTTTCCAGGATGAGTCAGATTATTTCCGAGTGGCGGATCCAACCGCTCACCGTAAAGATCTTCGGTTCAGCTGCCCGTAACGAGATGCGCGCAGACAGCGACATTGACCTCCTCGTCGTCATGCCAGACTCGGCGATAGAAGACGCTGTAGAAGACTCAGTGCGTCGACTTGCCGCCCAGGCGACCCTGTGGACCGGCAACGACGTGCGCCCCCTTGTTTACCGAAGTTCAGAAGTGCGGCCAGCGAGCATCTTCAACTCTATCCTCGAGGATGGTATCGACATCGCGGGAGACCCGTCCTGGCTTCGCAAACAACTCCGAAGAGACAAGGCCCGTACATGACTCCGAAGGATGTCAGCACCAGAACCGTCGCAGCCGACAAGATGGTCCAGCAAGGCCGACTTGCCAAAGCCAAGCAGTTCCTGCAGGTAGCAGACGATGCTCGGGAACTCTCCGACGGAGAGGACGTCGCGGATGCTTGCGTGACCCTGTACGTTCATGCCGGAATCGCGGCTGCAGATGCAATCTGTGCTGGCGCGCTAGGGAAACATGCCAAAGGCCAAGACCACCAGGATGCGATCGCCTTGCTCGCCTCGGTAGATAAGCAAGCTTCCAACTCGCTCGGTGTCCTGCTTGGAATGAAGACCCGGGCCGGTTACGGACATGACCCCATCAGCGGGACCAAGCTCACTAGCGCCGAGCGGGCGGCTCGATCGCTGGTTGAGAAAGCATCACTGTAGGGGCCGCCTGACACAGAGGTGCAAGGTTTGCCGTTACGGTCAGGGGCTCCGACACCCATCGCGCGCACCTAACAAGTGTGCTGACTCGGCTTGATCTCTCCAGAGATTCAATTCTCCCGACCCCTCGCAGTCGCGCACTGCCCTGATCGTGGTCCAGAAGGTTGCAGGCTCCACTTGGACCCGCGCCGCCGGTAGAGGTTGCTCGGCTACAGAACGTGGTGGAATTTAGATTCAATCTTTAGCTCGATATACCTACGGTCGTTGTAGAAATAACCGGATTTGCTGGCCTCGACGGGGAGCATCGGTGATTGTCACGACAACTCAATGATCGAGTCGTTTCGGTCGCGGATGCAGGTCGAGCTCCTGGACCGATAGAAGGGGAACACCCGGGTCGAACTGGCAAACGCGATGTTCGACTACCTCCAGATCTGGCACAACCGTAAGCGCCGTCATAGCCAGCTGGGTCTGTTGCATCGATTGGTGGCATTTTAACCTGATCCATAGTTTGGTTTCCATCAGACCTCGCTAGTTGATGGCCCTGATTGTAGCGTTGGTGTGTGATTACTTTTCCGGACGGCACTGTGGTTCCTGCTCTGGGGCAGGGAACGTGGAACTTGGGTGACTCTCCTGCCAGCCGGAACGCTGAGATCCTGGCGCTGCGCACAGGTATCGATCTGGGTCTGACCGTGATCGATACCGCCGAAATGTACGGTAATGGGCGCAGTGAGGACCTTGTCGAAGAAGCCATCAGGGGTAGGTCCGATGAGGTTTTCCTGGTGAGTAAGGTCCTACCCTCGAACGCCTCCGCATCAGGGACGATCGAGGCCTGTCATGCAAGCCTGAACCGTCTGGGCACTGACTGCCTGGACCTGTACCTCCTGCATTGGCGGGGAAGATTCCCATTCGAGGAGTCCGTCGCAGCGTTCGAGTCCCTCATCGAAGAGGGCTCGATCCGTGCGTGGGGGGTGAGTAACCTCGACACCGACGAGCTCCAGAGTTTGCCTGAAGGGTGCCAGACCGATCAGGTGCTGTACAACCTGACCCGTCGCGGTCCGGAGTTCGACCTGATGTCATGGTCCGCTTCGACGAAGATGCCCTTGATGGCCTACTCGCCCGTGGAGCAGGGACGACTACTCGGCAATCCGGCTCTGATACAGATCGCACGTGAGCTTGGCGCGACGCCCGCTCAGGTCGCTCTGGCGTGGACGATGCGCACCAGCAGCGTGCTCGCGATCCCGAAGGCTTCGACCGCCGAGCACGTGCTCGAGAACGCGGCCGCCCGCGACCTTCACCTCAGCGACACCGATCTCGAGCGCCTCGATCGCGCGTTCCCGCCGCCGACACACCCAGGACCCCTCGAAATGCTTTGATACACGTTGGCTTCGGGACCACCGCCAACCCGGCCCCTCAATGTTGTGAGTCATGACGTTCCGGCGCTTGATGATCCGGTGAGCACTAGCTCTGCTAGCTGTAGTTCACGCCACGAGCCAGTCTCGGGGTTCGTACTGCGACCGCACAGCACCGTGGCTTCCGGACAGGGGGTGAAGGATGTCGCTATCTGAGGTGATTCGGCTACGGAACGTGGTGGAGTTCCGCTTCAACGTCTAGGCGGGTCCCGGGTCCAATCTCAGTCGTCCGACAGCCGCTCGGTCAGCTCGTCGAGGAAGCTTCCGGCTTCGCTTTGGGACGGATCGTCAGAGGATGCCCGGTTTATCGCCCCTGGAGGACTTTGGCAGTCTGAGCCACGTCCCCTTTGCTGTCAGCGAGCACAAACGCGTTCTGAACTGCCCGCCCAACCGGCTGAGCTCGGGAGGTGAGGTCTCCGCAACCGCATCCCGGAAGAAGCGAAGCCAGTGGCCAGCCGGGTCGACGAGTCTGAATCCGCTTAGCCCGCCGGCGTTCCTGCGGGCGCGCGGTCGTGTGATCCGGGGGAAGCCCCTAAATCGGCAGTTTTCCGTGGGCCTCGCTGAGCCTCGCGGCGAACTCCTCCCAGATCTAGCCTGTGTCGTCGACGATGACGAGGCAGGAGCTGTGCGAAGACTCTGGTGTGTGACCGTCCAGTCCGTCCACATTGGGAACTACCGCATTATCTACACCGTCAACGGCACCGGGGTAGGAGCGTCAAGTCTCGTTCGGCTGTGGTCTTTGAATAGGAGCATCTCAATAACTCGGGCAGCGGTCTCAAGGTCTGCAGCAATAGTCACTACCTAAAGGACAGCGGAAGGATCCAGCAGGGGGCCGGTGACTGGTTTCTGGGTCCACGCAAAATCCCTACACAATTAAGCACGACCAGTGCACCACTTCCTGTGTCAGGTGAGGGAAATGACCTCGTAGGTATGGCCTGCCTCACGCAGCCGCTCAACCAGGACGTTGCCGAGGGCGGTCGCCGGGGTCAGCGATCCTGCGGCGGGCGGCAGGCGGTCGCCGTCGAGGGCAAGTGAGAGCGCTGTCTCCCCGGCCATCACGGCGGTGGCGGCGTAGCCAGGGTCGCCGGCGGCGGCTGCGATGGCCCGGTACCGCCGGCCGCTCTCCGTGGAAGCATTCACCTGGGAATGGAACCAGCCTGAGCGCCGCACGGCCTCGCTCGGGCCAGCACCGGGCGACGGAAGGACGCGGTCCAGTAGTTTCCTCGTGAAAGGTAGGGTCAGTGCGGCTCCAAACAGCCGTATGCCAAGCGCCGTCGCTCCGGCGATGACGGCGCCGACGGGCCCCCGCCCCATACCCATCACTTCGCCGTACCGCAGCGACCTACCGTAGGCCCAACCCTGCAGGGCATTGCTGCGACGTACGATCCGCGTGTTCGCCGACGCCATGATGAAGGGCGCGGCCCACAGGCCGTCCTCCGAACGGCCGACCCACCCCAGATCCGGCGGCT
>NZ_ASZW01000196.1:0-8141 GCF_000468215.1 Arthrobacter sp. CAL618
CCGCCGTCCGGTCCGGACTGAGGCAGTAGGGATCACCCGCGAGCGATCGCAGCACAGGGTCCGCCCGCACACCGTCCAACTGCCCACGCATCGACTCGATGGTGCCGCCGCTAAAGCCGCCCTTCGCCCTGGCGACGAGCTGAACCTCGGTCAGGCCACCCGCACCATCGGCCTCCGCAGCTTGGTGCAGGAGGAGAACCGCGAGATCCGACGGGACGGAATCGTAGCCGCACGCATGGACAATCCGTGCACCTGTAGTCCTCGCCAGAGCGTCCCAACGGTCGATAGCTTCACGGACGAATGACACCTCGCCCGTCAAGTCCCCGTAGTGGGTGCCGGCGCGGGCACACGCCTCGACAACCGGCAGCCCATACTTCGCGTAGGGACCCACCGTGGTGAAGAGAACACTGGTACTCGCGGCCAGCGCCGCGAGGGAGTCAGGGCGCCCCGAATCGGCCTCGATAAGGGCCCAGTCCTGCGCGGCGACGGGCAGCCTGGACCGTACGGCCTCGAGCTTCTCTTTCGACCTCCCCGCGAGTCCCACACGCAGGTCCGGTGGAGCGTGGTTCGCAAGATATTCTGCGATCAGTTCACCGACGAAGCCGGTCGCACCGAAGAGGACGATGTCGTGGTCGCGTGCTGGGGCCTCCATGCTTGCAGTCTTCCACAGCAGAGGCCGAACCAGCACCGGGAAGCGCCTTCCCTCCTGTAGTTGAAGCGCTCCCGTCACCCCGAAACCAGATCACCGATCATCACTGGCCCGGTCAGCTCACTCATCAAGCTCCGTATCTCAGCAAGGAGTTGTGATGACCGTTGCGCCCAAGACCAGGAG
Organism: Arthrobacter sp. CAL618; assembly: GCF_000468215.1. Taxonomy (NCBI): domain Bacteria; kingdom Bacillati; phylum Actinomycetota; class Actinomycetes; order Micrococcales; family Micrococcaceae; genus Arthrobacter; species Arthrobacter sp. CAL618. The sequence continues at coordinate 833 of NZ_ASZW01000196.1, forward strand.
GGCGCATGGGTGGGCCATCACCTTGCCTGGTAGCTCTGGCGCCGGCGGGGACTTTTGGCCCTGTCCGGCGAAGCGGATGCAAGAGAACCTGTTGTCTCCGGACCGCGTCGGATCATCGAACGCCATAAAAAGCGTTCTTCGACGCGGAAGCGAGGAGGCAAATCAACATGCGGGCGAAATCGCCATGGGACAGCTGATTCTCAGTCGCGGCCGATCCGTCAAAGTGGGTCTGGCCGGTGCCATCGTCTTCTTGAATGCGATTAAACCGTTGGGAATCTGGACGCTGCCCAAGCTTGTGCTTACTGGTGGCCTGGCATGGCTGCTGAAAGAGGAGTACCCGACGAGTGTGTGGCATTCACTTCGTTCACCCTCGCATCGCAAAGTCATTCAAGGAACAGTTCCATGAAGCTGGCGAAGGAGGAGCTCACCGTTGCCCTTGAGGATATCGGGGGCACGTCATGGTGGGCGAGCATCCTGACAACGCTCGGGTCCCAATACGGAAGCACTCATCTGCGGTTCGTGGGGCAAGTCGACGGAAAGACCCGTTACAAGAGCTCGACGTTCCCTTCAGCAAGGTCGGTCACCCCAGTGTCACCCGAGGAGAGCTGGTCCCCGGGAATGAACGCAGCATTGGCAGAACTGAAGCGGGATCTGGCAAGGGACGGCTGGAAACAAGTCTCAGGGGACCAGGACCCCAGCTCCCTCCGGTACGAGCGTTAACGACATGTCATCCCGCAGATGATCAGGAAAGGGTAACCGCGGCGACCGGGGGAGGGAGTTTCGCCTCAGCGTCTAATCGCTGAGGCAGGTGGACCTAATAATTCTCAGGGGTAGGGCTGCTAGCCTCGCATCATGCGCAAGACACCGGCACGAGGATCTCACACCCATGGAGGGGAACGCATTCTGATCCTGTCCGCAGGGGTGGGAGCGGGCCACAACAGCGCCGCGGCGGCGCTACAGCAGGAGTGCGCAGGACGGTCCGACATCGCCGACGTTCAGGTCTTGGACGTGCTGCAGGTCAGTAGCGTGCTGTACCGTGCGCTGCTGGCCAAAGGCTACTTCGTGCTGGTCGAGGGCCTGCCATGGCTGGTGGATTGGGGTTATGACCTAAGCGATCCGCCATACCGGCGCCGCGGCCCAATCGACCCTTGGACAAGGGCGAACGCCGTTCCGGTGATCAGTGAGATCAAGCGATTCCGGCCGACCGCTATCGTGTGCACGCATTTCCTGCCAGCCCAGCTCCTGGCGTCGGTGCTCCTTCGCGGTGTAACTGACGCGAAGACCGCTGTGGTGACCACGGACTACGACTTCCAGGGTCTGTGGCTTCCCGGCGCGTTCCACTCGCTGTTCGTGGCCAGGGAGGAGGCAAGGATCGAGTTGATGGCGCTCGGCCTTCCTTCCGACCGAGTGGCAGCCACGGGCATCCCGATCGCCAAACAGGTCGATGGGGTGCCCGAGCCCGCGCCCGATACCAATGAACCCCCCATGCTGCTGATCTCGGCGGGCGCCACCGGCGGCGACTATGCGGTCTCGGTAGTGCGGCAGACGATGCACATGCGCTCGCCGTTCACGGCCACGATCATCTGCGGACGCAACGATGCTCTGCGCCATCGCATCGAGCAGCTGGTGGCTCCCGCTGGCGAGCGTTACCGCGTGCTCGGTTTCACGGAGGAGATGCCGCACCTGCTGCGCCGTGCCGACCTGTTCGTGGGCAAGCCCGGCGGGCTGTCGGCGTCGGAGTGCATGGCTGCAGGGCTGCCCATGGTGCTGGTGAACCCCATTCCGGGGCAAGAGGTTCGCAACGGCGACTACCTGATGGAGCAGGGGGCAGCCGTACGCTGCAACACAGCCGCGACGATCGGCTGGAAGATCGACGAGGTGCTGCGCGAGCCGGGCCGGCTGCAGCGGATGCAGGCGGCGGCACGGAGAATCGGCCGCCCTGACGCCGCCGCGGACGTGCTGACCGGTCTGCTGGAAGGGCCGTCACGTCCGCTGATCGTCACCCGCGCAGCGCAGAAGACAATTCTCGCCGCGAGCGGGCAGCGCATCGTGGCCACCGATCTGACCGGGCCATCCGCGCTGGTACGGCTTATCGACTCGGCCGCGGGAAGCACCGTCGCGCTGCTGCAAGCCGAGGAGTTGGGTGATCTCCAGAAGCGGTACACGACCCCGGACGGAGGCCTGGTACTGCGGCGGGGCCAGGCGCGTCTGTGGCTCCGGTGGGAGGCGCGGCGGTTGCTCCGAGCCCTGCTGCGGAGCGATAAGGCGCTGCCTGTCCGGGTCGAGGGCCTGTCAAAATCCCCGGCCATTCCACCCGAATGACGGGAAGAACGCGACCCCCTATCGGCCCCGGGTGGCGAACCGTCCTGGCCAGCAAGGAAAATTTCTCGTTGGTGCATCAGCTACTGACGGTGCCCACGGGAGCATTGAACCCTCAACGCCGGACTAAAGTCCCTATTCCTAGCGAACCCTTGGGAGTAGCTTTCAAAGTGCGGCCCCGCGACGGGGCGAGGCCGCACCCAAGGGGGCATCATGACCAGGCTTTCGGCATTCAGTGTATTGGGGCTCTCCAGTCTCATCGTGCTCACAGGCTGTTTCGGTCCACCGGCCGCCGCCCCGACGAGCAGCCCCGCGGCGCCAACGACGACAGCAAGCCCGTCCGTTACGCCCACTCCGAGTACGCCCACTCCGAGTACGCCCGCTCCGGGTACGTCCTCGCCGAGCACACCTTCGGCCGCCCCTACTTCCACAGCTGCTGTGCCGCCGTCCTCCGCCCCCGCAAGCCCTCCAGAGACGGTGGAACCAACGCCGACGGGACTTCCGGAGCAAGTCGCTCCGCTGACCATCTACTATGTCGCGGTCGACGATAACGGCGTTTCAGGACCGAGGATCGGCTGCGGTGACAGTCTGATCGCCACGACCACGGGCCCGGTCCGATTCACGGACCAGGTGGGTCCCAGCATGGAGGCCCTGCTCGCGAACAAGAGTCGCGACGTTGGCTTGTCGGGGCTCGTGAATGTGTTGTACCAGTCAGACCTCACCTATGTCGGCGGCGAGCTGAACGGCAATACCATCACGATCTGGCTCACCGGGCAGTTCATGCTCGGGGGTGTCTGCGACATACCGCGCGCACAGGCGCAGCTGGAATACACCGCCATGACCGCTGCCGGTGCCACAAGTGCCCGCGTGTTCGTCAACAACCGCCCGATTGACGAGGTGCTCAGCCTGAAATAGGGCGAGACGTGGTAGCTGAGACACGACTACCTGGCCCCCTGGGGTGGGTTCGAGAGGATCCCAGGCCTTCCTGACTGACCGGTGGGCGGTAGCCAGCAAGCTTCATACCGTAGCCTAGAAGAGCCGCTGTCAGCCGGTGTTGGTCTCATCTGCCGGAGGAAAGAATGAAAAGAGTGCGCCCGCGTCCTATGCTGCGAATCGGCGTTCTGACGGTCGTCGCACTGCTGGTCACTAGCGGCGTCGTCTCCTGCTCGGTCCAGAAGTCATCGGAGGGGAGCGGCTCCGATGACTCCGCTACCACTCCGGCCCGCATCAACGGCTACCGGAGCGTCGGCTATTTCCCCCAGTGGGGCGTCTATGGGCGACAATTCCCCATGAAGGCTCTTCAGGACTCTGGGGCGGCCGGAAATCTGAGTCACATCAACTACGCCTTCGGGAACATCCATCACGAGACGCTGACATGCTTCGAGGCAAACAAGGCTCAGGGGAGCGGCCCGGACGGTTCCGACGGTGCCTCCGATGCATGGGCGGACTACGGCATGGCCTACGACGCCGATGCCTCCATTGCCGGAACCGGGGACACACCAGAGCAACCGCTGGCCGGATCCTTCAATCAGCTCCGGCAGCTGAAGGCTGCCAACCCGGGCCTGCGTGCGGTGATCTCCCTCGGTGGCTGGACCTGGTCGAAGAACTTCTCGCGTGCCGCGGCGACCGATGAATCCCGCAAGGCCCTCGTCGCCTCCTGCATCGACCTCTACATCAAGGGCAACCTCCCGATGATCGAGGGCAGGGGAGGGGACGGTGCTGCGGCCGGTATCTTCGACGGCATCGACATCGACTGGGAATGGCCGGGTACCGATAAAGGGCTCGAGGGAAACGGCGTGGACACCGAAAACGACGCCGAGAACTTCCGGCTGCTGCTGCAGGAATTCCGGGAGCAACTCGATGCGCAGGGGGCGAGCACGGGTGCCTCCTATTCCCTGAGCGCCTTCCTTCCAGCAAATCCCGAGGTGATCGAGGCCGGCGGCTGGAACGACCCCGCACTCTTTGACTACCTCGACTTCGGAAATATTCAGGGTTACGACCTGTGGGGCACGTGGGAACCGGGCCTGACCGGCCATCAGGGAAACCTCTTCGACGATCCGGAAGATCCACGCCCAGACGGCGAGCGTTTCTCGGTGGACCGGACCGTCAGCGCCTATCTCGATGCCGGAATCGACCCGGCCCAACTCGGCCTCGGGCTCGCAGCGTTCGGCAGGGGCTGGATGGGTGCTGACTCGGCGGAGCCTTGGGGTGAAGCCACCGGACCTGCGCCGGGCGGCGAAGAGCCCGGCCTGGAGGATTACGATGAGCTGCTCGAGGTCGGCGAGGAGTTCACCGACACGACCCTCGGCGCGGCCTGGCGGTTCGACGGCGACAAGTGGTGGAGCTACGACAACCCCGAAACCGTGCGTCTCAAGAGCGACTACATTCTGGAGAAGGGGCTTGGCGGTGGCATGTGGTGGGACCTGGCAGGTAACCGGGACGGTTCGCTCTTCGCTGTGCTGTCCGATCAGTTGCGCGAGACTCCCCAGGGTCCTGCCCGCGACAGGGTGATACCCGAAACCACGGTTCAGCCACCCAGTTCGCCAACACTCACCCCCGGCACAGCCACCCCCGGGGCAACGACGGCGGATGTCCCACCGGCAGCCGAACCCTCCTTGTCGGCCCAGGAGGCAGCGGACGCCGAACCCGTGGTGTGGGAAGAAGGCGCGGTGTACACCGAGGGCCGTCGCGTGATCTTCGAAGACAAGGTGTACCGGACGCAGTGGTGGACCAGGGGCGATGTTCCCGGCACCGAGCAATGGGGGCCGTGGCGGCCGGTGGACGGCTGACCGCCATCGGCCGGGCAGCGCTTCTGAAAGATCGCAGACCATTGCCGTCGCACCCAATCACGGCCATCATCGAGTCATGACCAAATATCTCATCTCTTTCCCGAGCGAAGCGATGGTAGTCACGGAGGATGAGTTCCCCGCCGTCGTCGCCGCCTCCCACGCTGTGATCAAGGACGCCAAGGCCGCCGGCGTGTATGTGTTCGGGGGTGGGATCAACGAGAGCATCGATCCAGTGCTGATCTCTCCCGACGGCGCGGCGAGCAGCACGATCTACCCGAGCAGTGAACTCACGGGCGGGTTCACAGTGCTCGAGTTGCCCACGCGCGACGACGCCGTCGAGTGGGCGAGGAGGATCGCGGTGTCCTGCCGTTGTTCTCAGGAGCTCCGCGAGTTCATGTATGACCCGGACAGCTAGCGGGCGCCGGCAACGTTGTCCTTGGTGTTGTTGGTGACTATCCGCAGCAGAGGACGAAGTTTCGCCCAGTCATTCTTGAGGGCTCTGACCTGTGTCTGGTTTGCTGCTGGCTCCGCGTAGAGGGTGACCCCGCTGGAGCGGACTAGGACATGCCCGCCATATTGCTGTAACGCCTCAGCGAGCGCATAGCCCTCGGGCGACAGTCCAAGCGTGCCCAGGTTGGTGCCTTGAGGCAGGGCAAGCATCGAGCCCATCGGGATATTGCCCGTATAAACGCGCGCTGAATCACCGTCCTCTCGCCGGGCAGGCCAGACGCCGGTGCCGTTGTTGACACTTTTAAGCGGCTCTTCGTAAACGAGAGTGTGGGTGGGGTGTAGCCGGGGTGATCGGTGTGGGCGCGTCGAAGGCGGGATAGAGGTCGAGGCCTTCCGATGATGGAAGTTCCTACGCTGCCCATCCGAAAGACCTCGACGTGCTCAACGCTACCTTTCATGCCCCTGATCTGACGACGTTCTGCCGGCTCGACGAACTCGGCTTGGAAGCCGTCGGCCAGCAGCTGTGCCCGGGTCGGGCGGTGATCGAATGCCGTGTCGTTCAGGCAAATCCGTGGTGCCGAGGCTGCGGCTCTGCGGGTGTGCTCCGTGACACGGTGACGCGCCGGTTGGCGCATGAGCCGTTCGGTCACCGGCCGACTACGTTGCTGGTGCGGATACGCCGTTACCGGTGCACCGAGTGCGGTCGCACCTGGCGACAGGACACGGACGCAGCAGCTGAGCCCCGGGCGAAGATCTCGCGTCGCGGACTCAGGTGGGCGCTCGAGGCGGTCGTGGTCGATCACCTCACCGTGTCCCGGGTCGCTGCCGGTCTGGGAGTGTCCTGGCATACCGCCAACAGCGCCGTCCTTGCGGAGGGCAAGCGGCGGCTGATCGATAACCCGCAGCGGTTCGACGGGGTGACCGCGATCGGCGTCGACGAACACGTCTGGCGGCACACCCGACGTGGCGACAAGTTCGTCACGGTGATCATTGATCTGACTCCGATCCGCGAGAAGACGGGCCCGGCACGGCTGCTGGACATGGTCGAAGGCCGCTCCAAACAGGTCTTCAAGACCTGGCTCGCAGACCGCCCGCAGGCATGGCGGGACGGGGTGGAAGTGGTGGCGATGGATGGGTTCACCGGCTTCAAGACCGCGACCACGGAGGAGCTCCCGGACGCGGTGCCGGTCATGGATCCGTTTCATGTTGTTCGGCTTGCCAGCGACGGGTTGGACCGGTGCCGGCAACGTGTTCAGCAGGCGACGCTCGGGCATCGGGGTCGTGCCGGTGACCCGCTCTACCGGGCCCGACGGACCCTGCATACCGGCGCGGATTTGCTCACCGACAAACAGAACGCACGCTTGGAGGCCGTCTTCGCGTCCGAGGAACACCTCGAGGTCGAAGCTACTTGGGGCATCTATCAGCGGATCGTCGCCGCATACAGGGAACCGAATAAGACACAAGGGAAACAGATGATGCAGGCAGTGATCAACTCCGTCACCAGCGGCGTTCCCGCAGCCCTGGTCGAGATCCGCCGAATCGGCCGGACCCTGAAACAACGCGCCGCCGACGTACTCGCGTTCTTCGACCGACCCGGCACCAGCAACGGCCCCACGGAGGCCATCAATGGGCGGCTCGAACACCTCCGCGGCTCAGCCCTCGGATTCCGGAACATCACCAACTACATCGCTCGATCACTCCTGGAATCAGGCGGCTTCAGACCCTACCTACACTCCCAATTACGATGAGCC
>NZ_ASZW01000197.1:0-3855 GCF_000468215.1 Arthrobacter sp. CAL618
CCAGCCGGTCGGTGCCGCCCAGGGTATGGAGTGAGGTGCCGAGCCCAAAGGGATCGGTAAAGGCGGCGGTGACCGGTCCGACGTCGAACACGCCCCGGCCGGAGGAGCGCAGACGATACTCGTACACGCTGGCGCCCCGGGTTGGAAGACGGGACGGGTAGTGGAACTCGGGGGACTCACCGAACCGGGCGGGCAACATTTCCTGCATCACCATGCTCCCGCTGACCGGGCCGCTCGCTGCGACCGACAGGGTGACGGTCGAGGTGAAGCCCGTCTCCATGGTCTGCGGGGCGAACTTCCGCTCGACCGTGAAGCGGGGTTTGATCAGGCGCAGCATCAGGACCGACAGGAGCGGGAGGCAGATCAGCAGCACGCCAAGGTACAGCAGGTCCCGGCGGCCGAGGAACTGTGCGAACAGGAGTGCAGTCACCCCCGCGATCACCAGTCCCCAACCACGCGGCGTAAGGACCCGGGACGGCAGTCTGGCGAGCAGTTGCATCCCGCCGCCTATGCGCGAAGGTAGGAGTTCGCCGTCGTGCGTTCCACTGGAACCTTCGACAGGATGCCCGCCACCACGCTCTGGGGGGTTTCTCCCGCGCTCAGTGCCTTGCGGTCCAGGATCAACCGGTGGGATAACACTGGTTCAGCGACGGCAGCAATGTCATCGGGCAGCACAAAATCCCTGCTCTCCAATGCAGCGCCGGCCTTGGCAGCACGGAGCAACTGCAGGAGTGCGCGCGGGCTGGCGCCAAGCCGCAGCAAGTGATGGTCCCGGGTCGCCTGACCGATCGCCACCGTGTAATCGCGCACCGTGGGAGAGACATAGACCCGGCGCACCTGTTCCATCATCGCGGCAACGTCCGCCACATTCGCCACGGGACGGACCGCTTCCAGCGGAGAGATGGACTGGTGGTTCTGAAGCATCTGCAATTCGGCGCTGCGGTCCGGGTAGCCCATTGAGATACGGGCCATAAACCGGTCCCGTTGCGCCTCGGGCAACGGGTAGGTCCCCTCCATCTCGATCGGATTCTGGGTTGCCACCACCATGAAGGGTTCACCCAGCCGGTAAGTCCCACCATCAACAGTGACCTGGTGCTCTTCCATACATTCGAGGAGGGCTGACTGTGTCTTCGCTGAGGCGCGGTTGATCTCGTCACCGATCACGATGTTGGCGAAAACGGGACCCCGCCGGAACTCGAACCGGTGGGTGTCCTGGTTATAGATCGACACCCCAGAGACATCGGACGGCAGCAGGTCCGGCGTGAACTGGATCCGGTTGACTGAGCAATCGATGGTGCGGGCCAGTGTTTTCGCCAACATGGTTTTACCCACTCCGGGCACGTCCTCCAGCAACAGATGACCCTGGGCCAGCAACACGGTCAGCGCCAGCCGCGCCGCGGCGGGCTTGCCGTCAATAACCGTGTTGATCGATCCCAGGATCTGGCCAGCGGTTTCGTCGAAACGCTGCGCGGTCATCGCTGGAGCATCGCCCAAGGTGGGGGAGTCCTCCCTCCCGGTCCTGCCATTGGGTGAGACGTACTGGTTGTGGGCGTCCATGCGAACCTTCCGCGTACACTGCACGCCAACGTGCAGTTGAGTCGGCCAGCCCTGGTCAGTCACCCCGGCGGTTGTTCGGTCCGTGGAGTACGCAGCAACTGCTTTGTTACAGATTACTAGGACAACTTGGTGTCGTGGAGATAAGTTCCTCAGCCAATGTGCCGGTGGCTAGGGTTGGACTATGCCTTCTACAGCTATTCCTCCGGCCTACCGCCCCGTCTCACCCAGTCCAACCGCCGACGGCGACGCTCCGGTTGGTGCCGGTCGCGAAGACAAGCGGAGCTACCCGCCAGCGCCCGAACCCTTGCCGGTGCCGGTGATGGACAATCACACCCACCTGGACTTCCGCAGCGGTCTCCCGTTGGTCAGCGTCGCAGCAGCTCTTGATGCTGCTGCCGCTGTGGGCGTGTGCGGCGCAGTGCAGGTGGGGTGCGATCTCGAGTCATCACGATTCACTGTTCAGGCCATCGATCAGGAACCCCGCCTGCTGGGGGCGGTAGCGATTCACCCCAACGATGCCCCGCTGCTCGCGGAGCGCGGAGGCCTCGACGCCGCGCTCGCGGAAATCGAAGAATTGGCTACTCATCCCCGGGTGCGGGCCATTGGGGAGACCGGCCTGGACTACTACCGGACTCCCGCTGCGGGGATCGACAGCCAGCAATATTCTTTTCGACGGCACCTCGATATCGCCAAACGGCTGGATCTCACGCTCCAGATCCATGACCGGGACGCACACGACGACGTCGTTTCCACCCTTCGCAGTGAGGGTGCGCCGGACCGGGTGGTCTTCCATTGCTTCTCCGGTGGCGCCGATCTCGCCAGAATCTGCAACGACGCCGGGTGGTACATGTCCTTCGCCGGGACGGTGACCTTCAAAAATGCAGACAATCTCAGGGAAGCGCTGCGTATTGCCGATCCGGCGCTGGTGCTGACCGAAACTGACGCTCCGTTCCTGACGCCGCACCCGTTCCGCGGCCGGCCAAACGCACCGTATCTGGTGCCCTACACGGTCAGAGGGATGGCGGATGTGCTTGACGCCGACCTGGCGACACTGTGCCAGTCGATCGCAGATAACACCCGGCGGGTGTATGGAGAGTGGGAGCTCGGCTAACCAGTGTGGGACTGGCCCGACTTGCCCGTTTATCTCATTTCGGTTACGGTGAGCATTTATTAGCCGGGGTCGGGGAAGGCTTTCCGTCTAATACAGTTCTTTTGCGGGATTGGCTGGTCGCTGCCGTTCGGGCGACCAGATCTCCCGCCACTAGTGCATGCCTTCACGGCAGTGACGTACCCGGGCCACCGGTGTGCCAATTTACTGCCGTGTTTCCCCCGTGCCCGGATGAAGTCGACCGTAAGGGACTTTGTGGCGAGCAGAAATCGTTGGATCAAGACAGCCGGCCAGGGGATAGTCATGATGTGTCTGGTGCTTGGACTCGTCGCCTTTGTTGGCAACAACAAGTCGATAGTCCTCAACATCGACGGCCAGGCAAGTACCGTTCAGACCTTTGGCGGAACCGTCGGCGAAGTGCTAGCCAACTCCAACGTCGTCGTTACCGAGAACGACCAGGTCACCCCTTCGCTGGCGGCAGCCGTCGAGGATGGTTCGGCCATCCAGATCACCAGGGCCACGGCGATCGACGTCGTACTCAACGGAGCGGACACCGTTGTTCACACCACCGGATCGACGGTAGGGGACGTAGTCAACGAGCTGGGGGTCGCCGATTCCTCAGCAATTTCAGCTGACCTCGAAACCCGCCTGACTACGCTCAGCTCCGAACTGGAAATCTCGACCCCCAAAAGCGTGACCGTGACCGTCGATGGTTCGACGGCAACCCATACATCCACCGTAAAATCGGTTCAGGACCTGTTCGACGAAGCGGAAATTGTTCTCGGTGACGAGGATCGGGTCAGCGTTCCGGTCACCTCCTCCCTCGTCGACGGCCTTGGGCTGAAAATCACCCGAGTCGACAGCGACCACCGCGAGACCGTCACCGAAAGCATCAGTTTCACCACCGACGAGGTCCACGACGACACGCTCGATGTGGGCGAGCAGCGCGTTACCAGGGCCGGTGTCGACGGCGAGCGGACCAAAATCTTCACTGCCGTGGTGATCGACGGTCGGGAGGAGAATCGCGAACTCCTCAGCGATAAAGTCACCCTCGAACCCGTGACTGAACTACTTGCCATCGGCACGCGGGAGCCGAAGCCAGAACCAGAGCCCGAGACCAAACCGGAGCCGGAGCCGGAGCGCGTGGAGGTGTCGGCACCTGCGGATGAGCCTGAGCCCGCCGGATCAAG
>NZ_ASZW01000198.1:0-962 GCF_000468215.1 Arthrobacter sp. CAL618
GGCGCTGGCCCAGTGTGAGTCCGGGGGGAACTGGTCCATCAATACCGGAAACGGCTACTACGGTGGACTGCAGTTCAGTGCCCCGAGCTGGCTGGGTGCGGGTGGTGGCAAGTATGCCCCGCTGCCGCATCTCGCGTCGCCAGCGGAGCAGATTGCCACTGCTGAAGTGCTCAAGCAAAACGGCGGTTGGGGCCACTGGCCTTCCTGTTCGGCGAAGCTCGGGCTTGGATAGCACCTCGGGTAGCGGCCTACGGGCAACCAAACACCAAAATCGGGTTCCCCAGGCGGGGCCCGCTTTTGCGTGGCGCCCGACTACCATGGCTTAGGTGACTCAGCCCCCTAACCCCCAGCCGGTCCAACCCCTATTCGGCGCCGGTGATGTCCGCCGGTTGGCCGCTGACCTGGATTTGCGGCCCACCAAGACCCTCGGCCAGAATTTCGTCATCGACGGCAACACTATTCGGCGGATCGTCGCGGCAGCTCATATTGACCCGGGAGAGACGGTCCTCGAGGTGGGTCCTGGCCTCGGATCTCTGACGTTGGGCCTTCTCGACGCTGCGGCCCGGGTGGTGGCGGTGGAAATCGACCCGGTGCTGGCCGGGCGCCTACCGGACACGGTCGCCAGGTGGCGGCCGGAGACTGCAGCCAACCTGGACGTGGTGCTCGCTGACGCGATGCGGGTTACCGAACTGCCACACCCGCCCACCGCGCTGGTGGCGAATCTGCCATATAACGTCGCAGTGCCGGTGGTCCTGAACCTTTTGGAGAACTTCCCGTCGCTGCGCCACGGACTGGTCATGGTGCAGGACGAGGTAGCCGATCGGATGGCAGCGGGCCCCGGTTCAAAAACCTACGGGGTACCCTCGGTCAAGGCTGCCTGGTACGCGACCATGCGCAAGTCGGGCGTAATCGGGATGAATGTGTTTTGGCCGGCGCCGAAGATCGCCTCCGGGCTCGTCGGG
>NZ_ASZW01000199.1:0-5625 GCF_000468215.1 Arthrobacter sp. CAL618
CCGCCGTGAGGTTTTCGCCGTCATCGACGCGGCGTTTGCCCAGCGGCGCAAAACATTGCGCGCCGCCCTCGCCGGGTGGGCGGGCAGCCCGGTCCTCGCTGGAGAGGCCCTTGCCGCTGCTGGCGTAGACCCGAGTCTTCGGGGTGAAATGCTCGACATCGCCGCGTTTGCCCGTATCGCCGAGGCGAAACCCGTGCAGTCGACCGCTCCGTAATCGAGTCCGTACGTGGTGCTACCCCGGGGATCGTGCTCGTGCGTGGCGCTAACCCCGGGGTCGAGTCAACAGATATGACCGGTTTTCCAACGGATTTCGGCTATTTGCGTTGACTCGATCCCGGGGTTTGGGACGGCTAGCGCCCGCTAGGAGCGGCTGGCTTCGTTTTGAACGTTGTCTTTCGCGTCCTGGGCCGAGCCTTTGACGTCGGCGGCTGCCGACGTGCCTTCTTCCTTGACAGTGTTCACTGAACTGGCGGCTGTCTCCTTGACCGAATCCATCGCCTCCTGCGCTGGCTCCTTCAGATCCTCGACAACTGTCTTCGCCGCGTCGGTGACGCTGCTGGTGAGAGGCTCAGCCTTCTCCTTCAGCGCCGTTGCAGCTTCCTTCTCCTTCTCGCTCGCCGGGATCAGCGATGAAATGAGCATTCCAGCGCCGAACGCGATCAAGCCCGCGGCCAAGGGGTTACCCCTGGTCTTGTTGCCCAGCTGATGTGGTGCATCCTGGACGGCATCGCCGGCGTTGTGGACTGCCGACTTCGTTCCGCTGGAGGCCTGGTCGGCCGAGCCCATTACGGAGGTCTTGATTCCTCCAACAGCGCTCCGCACTTTGTCGCCCTGGCGTTGAGCGATGCTGGACGGGCTTACCTTGTCGGCGACGGCGTCGACGTCGGTGCCAAGGTCGCGACGGGTGCGTTCAATATCTTCACGAATCTGTTCTGGTGTCTGGCTCATGGGGTAGGTTCACCTGGTTTCAGAGTGGGGGGAATGTCTTTGACGGTTTCGGCTGTCGCGGGCATGCCGCGCACGCTTTTCAGTTCTTTTTTGCCGGTCAACGCAAGCACGGCGGCAATGATGCCCCAGATGACTGCGACGATCACTGCAGACCAGCCAAGGCCAACGAGGCCGTCCAGCGCCCACATCAGCGCGAGCGACAGGAACAGCAGTACAAAGTGTCCGGCGATAGCTGCGCCACCGAACATCCCTGCACCTTTGCCGGCCTTGGTTCCGCTTTCACGGAGTTCGGCTTTCGCCAACTCGAGTTCCTGGCGCATCAGCGTGGAGAGGTCGCGGCTGACATCACTGAGTAGAGACCCCAGGGATTCGTTGGCGGCCCGGTCCTCGGCCTCGGTGCGCGGCGGCTCGTATGATGGGGGCCCTCCGGTGTGGGTTCCGCTCATCAGCGCAAGTCCCTGTCCAGTGGCCCGTCCTGGGTGCGCCGACCGGGCTCAATGACCGGTTCTGCGGCCAACGGGTCGCTCAGGGGATCGCTGAGGTCATGTCCCGAAGCGCCAGTTCCGCTAGCAGCTACTCCCGTAGCACTAGTAACCGGGGTGGCGGCGGTGGGCGAGCTGAAATTATTGGAAGTATCACGCTGTGCTGGAACCGTCGGCGGGTACTCGGGCGCCGGGTTGGCTGGCGTGGCGTTCTGATCGTCGGATCCCGCCCCAGCCAGGCCTCGGGTGAGGCGACCAGCGAGCAGACCTGCTCCGGCGGCCATCATCAGGAACGTCCCTGGCCGACGGCTGGCGAATCCCTTCACTTCCTCCAGGAGGGAGCCTGGGTCCCGGCCTTCCAGCCAACCTGCGACGTCGCCCGAGCGCTGGGCAGCCTGGCGAACGAGGCTGTTGGCGGGTCCACTCTGGTCGCCATTGTCGGCCATCGAACCGAGCTCATCACTGATGGAGCGTAAGCCCTCGGCGGCCTTCTGCTGGCTGGCACCGGCCTGTTCCTTGAGATCAGACCCCAGCTCGCCGAGCAGGTTCTTCGCCTGTGTGCTGGCTTCATCCGCAACATTCTTCGCTTCGGTGCCCGCGGTCTGGGCGACATTCTGTGCTGCATCCAAACCTTCGCGGCCCACCTCTTTCGCCTGGCCTGTCGCCTGGTCTTTTACCCCGGTGGAGCCGTTGCGTTCTTCGGTGGTTACGGACGAGGTCACCGAGGCGGACTGAACACGCTCTCCTGACGGCGCTGCCGTCAATGGGTCCTCTGACCAATTCTGGGTAGTCATAGTATTTCCTCCGGATAGTAATCCTGCTTACCTTCGCAATGTAAGCACGCTTACTAGTTTTCCGCAATGCTTTTACTTTCGTTTTTGCGGCCTCGACGGCCGCAGGTTTCCCGGTTCAGTGCCCGGTAGCCTAGGTTGGAGACTATGGAGGCAGGTAAAACGGCAGGACTATTTGGTGGCGTACCAGCCAGCGTCCGAGTCCGCGCGCCCGGAAAGATCAACGTCTCGTTTCGGGTTGGCCCGCTACGGGAAGATGGCTACCACAGTGTCGCCAGCGTCTATCTAGCCGTTTCCCTGTACGAAGAGGTCACCGCAACCGTCAGTGAAGAACCGGGCACAATTGTGACAGTCAACGGGCAGGGGTCACTCAACCTGCCGGTTGAGAGCATTCCGCTGGATGCCACCAATCTGGCCGCCCGCGCGGCCGCGCTGCTCGCCGATCTCAGCGAGAACTCAACCGGGTTATTGTTGGACATCACGAAGCGGGTACCCGTGGCAGGCGGGATGGGCGGTGGATCTGCCGATGCGGCCGCTACGCTGATCGCATGCGATGCACTGTGGAAGAGTGGCTTTTCCCGTGACGAGCTGGCTAACATGGCCGCGGAACTCGGCGCCGATGTTCCGTTCGCACTGGTCGGCGGCACAGCGGTCGGCGTTGGGGTGGGCGAGCAGCTAACCCCGGCGATTTCCAAAACCCCCCTCTACTGGGTGCTCGTGACCTCTGGCTATGGACTGTCTACGCCAGAGGTCTACCGGACTCTCGATGAGATTCGTCTGCGCGAAGGCACCGAACCGGGGGCGCCGCCCGAGATTGACCCACGGATTCTTGGGGCAATGCGGTCCGGCGATGCCCGGGCACTGGCGGATCTGCTGCACAACGACCTGCAGGCCGCTGCGCTTGAGCTTGCCCCGGGGCTTGTCGACATCCTGAAAACCGGGACGGGCGCAGGAGCCCTCGCCGGCCTGGTCTCCGGCTCGGGGCCTACCGTCGCCTTCCTTGCGGAGAGCGAAGAACATGCGGCGGCATTGGCCGGACAGCTTACGGATAGCGGCCTGAAAGCCACAGCCGTGCATGGGCCGGTCTACGGTGCCAGAATTGTTACCGACTACATCGCCTGACCTGCCACCGAAGCTGGGCCAGTTCAAGCCATTTTTTAACTCCACGATTAGGAAGCAGCACTCCCTTGGCACATCTTCTGGGCGCTGAAAGCGTCAGCGTTACGTTTGCCACCCGCACAGTCCTTGACGGCGTTTCCCTCGGCATCGAGGACGGCGACCGCATCGGGATGGTGGGTCGCAACGGCGACGGCAAATCCACCCTGATGCGACTCCTTGCACAGCGAGCCACCCCCGATGAGGGACGTGTCACCCGACGACGCGACGTACACGTCGGGTATCTGGACCAGACGGACGTCCTGGACGGTGACCTTAGCGTTGGTGAGGCCATCGTGGGCGACCAGGCAGACCATGAGTGGGCGTCGAACCCCAAGATCCGCGACGTAATGGGCGGTCTCGTCGCCGAGGTTGACTGGCATGCGAAGGTCTCATCGCTTTCTGGTGGGCAGAAGCGTCGGGTCGCGTTGGCGAAGCTCCTGATCGGCGATGACGACGTCATCATGCTCGACGAGCCCACCAACCACCTCGATGTGGAGGGCGTGGCGTGGCTTGCCCGCCACCTTGCCGAGCGCTGGCGTCCGACCGACGGTGGCCTGCTGGTAGTGACCCACGATCGCTGGTTCCTGGACGAAATCTGTACCCGCACGTGGGAGGTGCACGACGGCGTCGTCGACGGGTTCGACGGCGGTTACGCAGCCTATGTCCTGGCCCGCGCAGAGCGTGACCGGATGGACTCGGTGGTCGAAGGAAAACGGCAGCAGCTGGTCAAGAAGGAACTGGCCTGGCTACGCCGGGGCGCTCCCGCACGGACGGCCAAGCCGAAGTTCCGCATTGAGGCGGCGAACGCGCTGATCGCGGACGTGCCCGAGCACCGGGATTCGCTCGCGTTGAGCAAGATGGCGATGGCACGTCAGGGCAAAGATGTACTGGATTTGGAGAATGTTTCGCTGGCGTTGGGGGAGAAGACCCTCTTCGACGGAATTACTCTCCGGTTGGCTCCCGGGCAGCGGCTGGGCCTGGTGGGCGTCAACGGGTCGGGCAAGACCACCCTCCTGCGGATGCTGAACGGTGACGTCACTCCTGACGCCGGTCGGCTGAAGAAGGGCAAGACGGTTCAGACGGCAGTGCTCTCCCAGGAGGTCAAGGAGCTCGACGAACTCGAGCACCTGCGCGTCACTGAAGTGATCGAGCAGGAAAAGCGAGTGTTCAGCGTCGGCGGTCGCGAGGTTTCTGCCAGTCAGCTGGTGGAACAGCTTGGCTTCACCAACGAGAAGCAGTGGACAAAGGTGAAGGACCTCTCGGGTGGCGAACGACGTCGGCTGCAGCTGCTTCGGCTACTGGTCGGTGAGCCGAACGTGCTGATGCTTGACGAACCAACCAACGACCTCGACACCGACACTCTGGCAGCGATCGAGGATGTGCTGGACGGCTGGCCGGGTACTCTCGTGGTCGTCTCGCATGACCGCTACCTGCTGGAACGGGTCACTGACTCCCAAATGGCGCTGCTGGGTGATGGGAAGCTCCGTGATCTGCCCCGCGGTGTCGATCAGTATCTGGAACTGCGACGCGCGGCTGAAGCCGGGTCGGGCGCTTCGCCCCTGAACTCCGACGAAGGGCAGAATGGCGCGGAGTCCGCTGCCAGGTACAGCTCCGAGGAGACAAGACAGGCGAAGAAGGACCTGACCCGCATCGAACGCCAGCTCGGCAAGGCGGCGGCGCAGGTCGAGAAAATTCAGCACCAAATGAATGATGGAGCTTCGGGAGACGTCGACTTCGACAAGATGGCAACCCTCAATAAGAAACTCCAGGTAGTTCAGGCCGAACAGCAGGATCTGGAACTGCAGTGGCTTACCGCTGCCGAAGTGCTCGGTAAGTAGGAATTCAAGTGTGAGTGAGTTCCCATTCAAGTACCATCTGCATAAATTGAAGTAGGCGGCAGTATTCCGGGTCCACCAGGCGGCGCCTACCTTGGGTGTATGACAAATGTAGCTGGATTACCTCGAGGTAGGCGTCGCGATAAGTACCGGATGCGTCACTCTGACAAGCTGGCGCTGGTGGGGGTTCTCGTCCTCACAGCGGTAGCTGCAGCTGTGTTCCTTTTCGCGATTCTGTAGAGGCCGACCAGGCAGCAGCACGGCGATAGCTGTGACCATCAGCCTGCTGCTGATCTACACCTACCATCTGGTGGAGGATCCGATCCGCCGGTCCAACTGGCTCCGGGGCACGCGCGGGCGTATCCGGAGAGGTCCTCGGGTTCGTATCACCGGGGCTAGAAGGGCGGGGGG